>CBDVER010000464.1:0-1932 GCA_965373055.1 uncultured Thermoplasmata archaeon | reverse complement strand
AATGGTTGGTGGAGTTCATGATCTTAACCCAGTTACTATTGAACTGGGTGGACCTCCCAATCAGTGATTCGAGGAAGGTTGTCACATCCCCTTCGTAATTTCTCAATTTCAGCCTTTTTTTCACCGCTTCCAGGACCATGTCCGTATCACGGTCCAGGCTTGTCATGAAGTAGAGGTCGTACAGGTCCTTGCCTTCCGGCCTGTACGCCAGAGCGATCAGTTTCTGGGCGATAAGGTCCTCCAGTGAGTAGGCGGGGAAGAGACACGGGTGGGTATTCAAGAGGTTGGATGAGATGAGCTGTTTCTCGATCTTCCTGACCGCATGGGGTTCGCTGTTGGCTAGATGGAGATCGATCATCACCCTGTCCTTTTCTCCGAACTCGTTGATGTAGAAAGCATCGTATCGGGCCGTGAGGTGTATCATTCTGGGGCCCTCCACATCAAAACCATCCAGTTCCTTCAGGTGGTCGCTCAGGAGGGAAAGTTTTTCGTCCACGTTCAGGTTTCCGAAGATGTCGATGTCGATATCCTCGGAAAACCTGGCATTATCCTTCAGATGGATACGGTTTATTGCGGTACCCCCTTTCAGGGCCATCTCAATGTTCTTCCAGTTCGACATCTGGCTCAGGAGGTAGGAGACCCTATCCTCCTTTGAGATGAACTTCATGCCCAACCCCGATCTCGCCGCTGTTATCCTGATCGATTCCCTATCCATCATTCTCATACCATCCCATCAATGCATCGATGCCCATGTTATCCTGAACTTTCCATTTCGTGGAGTATATGCCCGTCCCTGGGCCCGAGGGTGCCATCCGTGTGGGATATCGAACGCGTTTTTGCAGATTTATAGATATATTGTTTGGGATATCGAGACCGGTTGTATCCCTGAGGATATCCAGAAGGTATC
Source organism: uncultured Thermoplasmata archaeon (assembly GCA_965373055.1). GTDB lineage: Archaea > Thermoplasmatota > Penumbrarchaeia > Penumbrarchaeales > Penumbrarchaeaceae > JAGLEG01. Next base: position 1,025 of record CBDVER010000464.1, on the reverse strand, counting down.
CAGTCCTCTGCATCATCGGATCGGAGGCGTGTCCTGTCATGTGATCCAGGAGGTTGTCCCAATCGAGGTTTTTGGAGAGGAATATGGCCTTGGTGATGTTGTTGTACCCTCCTGCCAGGTCAGAACGGTAAATACAGTCGAAGATGGTCTTCTCCAGGTCCGATACCCACAGCCCTTCCTTCATGATCATCCCGGTGGCCCTTTTGCCCAGGGAGACGTATCTGAGGTCGTATTCTCCCATCCGTATCGTTCTGGATTTGTCCCTGGTTGCTATAAATATCGTGAAGGTCTCGTAATCGATGAGGTTGTGAACTCTCAACGCGGTTGAGAATGCAAGATAGCCGTTGTATATCTGCGTGGATATCTTCAGTATGTCGGACATCAGTATGGTCCTATCCGGGGTAACGGCGTACGTCCCCCTCTTCAACCTGTGCAGGTATCCCTTTTTGTTAAGGGAGGATAGAACGTTCCTTATCGATGATGGATCCTTTTCCGGGAACAGGTCTATGACCTCTTCCGACCTGATGATGTCGCTTTTGGATATGATGTGGTAGATCATCTGCTCCAGCGGGGACAGGTAGTGAATTGAATCCATTAAATAATGAATATGATTATTTACTAAATATAATTTACTATAGTTGTGATCTACACGAGGAGAGGGTTCAACGTGTAGAGGTGGCTACTGGCAGTATCCACTATTGGGGGAAAGTGGCTACTCACAGTAGCCACCTATTTAAAGAACAGATCAAATTGCCTTTGCGACGTGGTTTTCATTCAAGGCTTGATCTTTGGTACGATGAAGGGTAAGAAGAGCTCCTTACGATAAATCTTAATATCCTCACGCTTATGATCGATCGATGGTGAGCAAATTGAGCGTGGGTGATCAGGAAGCATCCGTAAATGGAAAGGGGGGTAATCCGAGAAAGACGGTATTTATCATCTCTGTTCTGGTCGTGATGATCCTCAGCGCGACTGTTATCTCCCTCTATTTCCTGGGGGTCATATCATTAAACGATGAAGAAGAG
>CBDVER010000463.1:0-1938 GCA_965373055.1 uncultured Thermoplasmata archaeon | reverse complement strand
ACGAGATGGGCTACGAGAACTATGGGACATCCACGTTCATGATGGGCAATGTGGAGATAATCGGGAATGAGATCTATTCGGATGATTCTTACGGTATATACCTCTATCAATTTTCCGATCTAGGGTCATATCTCTATGACGAGGCGGACGTGATCATCGGTGATCTCTCCATCTCGGATAACATCATCAACAGCTCATATGAGGGGGTATATATCGAGTATTATCAGTATATCGGATACGAATTGTACGGGGAATCCTCGGTTAAGATGGGTGAGATGCATGTTGACGGCAATGAGATTGTGAGCAGGACAAATGATGGCATTACCCTGGAATCTTTCGAATATCTCGGATCCTATCTCTATGGTGACAATTATGTGGAGATCGGCGATATGACCGTGAACGATAATATCATCTGGAGCAACGGTGAAGGGGTGTATGTAGAACATATCGAATATGTAGGGTACGATATCGAGGTCTCCTCAGAAGTGGTGATGGGGGATCTCAGCTTTGATGGCAACACCATATACTCTGATACGAGCTACGGCATCTGCCTGACCACTTTGCAGTACTTTGGATACGACCTATATAACAACGGGAGGTTCACCTTCGGGAACATCTCATTCTCCGGGAACGATATAGTAAGCAGTGACGACGGGATCTGGCTCTATTTTTACGAGATGGGCTATGGAATATACGATAATTCATACGGCCGGATCGGGGGGATACAAGTAGATGATAATACCATCGTAAGCGGTGATGACGGCATATTTATCGACAATTTTTATGAGATCGGATATGATATCGAGCAGAACGGATTTTTCCAGATGGGAGAGTTCAGCATCTCGGGAAACGATATCACCTGCGTGGGAAGGGGTATTGATCTTGAGAACGTTGAGGATATCGGGAATGATCTAGGGCTCAAGGGGCGCTTCGATTTCGGCGGTTTCAGAATGGAGGATAACGTGATCGACGCCACGAAAGATGGCATAATAATGACCCTTTCCGATCTGGGTTATCAAAACGAGTTCATGACCTCGTTCACCATGGATGGGGTCGTGGTCTCCGGCAATAATATCACGGCCGGTGGGGACGGGATAAATATCTCTTTCAACTCCCTTTGTGGGGATTCGGAGGGTTTGTCCACGATCGATATTGGTGGTATTACGGTCAGCGACAATATCGTGTCATGCAAGATAGGGATCGCACTGAACATGGAGGTGTACATCGAAAGTTACGTTGAGCTGAACTTCGGTGAGATTAACATTGAAGGGAACACGATCACTGATTGTACACAGTGGGGTATCTCGCTGAGCCTCTACGGTATGGTGATGGATAATGCCACTGCGATCTTCGGAGCACAGAACATAGATGACAATCTGATAAGGAACGCGGGAGATCGGGGGATCTCCGTCTCCAAACATCTGGAGGGAACTCCCTATACCATATTCGAGATGGGATCGACCTACATCACCAGGAACATCATCGATAACAATCCGGTGGGTGTGTATCTTGACAGATCGATAGATAACTACGCCTACCTCAACAGTTTCACTGAGAACGCCGTTGATACGCTCTCGATCGATGAAAATACGACCACCACTTGGAACTCCGATGAACCCATCCGCTACAAGTTCGGAGGGTCAAATTACATCAAACTGATCGGCAACTACTGGGATGACTATACCGGATCGGATACCAACGGGGACGGCATAGGCGAATCGCCCTATGCGGTGGTCGACGAGTTCGACAACTACCCGCTGGTGGGCGAGGGTTCATCATATTACCCTCCGATACCGGATCTGACGGACCCAACGGTATCAATAATAAATCCATCTGACGGGTCCTTCCTGAGCGGGGATGATATCGACCTGATCTGGGATGGGGACGACGTAGGATGGGGACTGGACCTGTTCATGGTGAAACTGGACAACGGCTCTT
>CBDVER010000462.1:0-1940 GCA_965373055.1 uncultured Thermoplasmata archaeon | reverse complement strand
CTCATCAATTCCCGATCCTGTTTCGACCTGTCGAGGAATTTGTACACGTTGTCCAGAAGCGTGAAGGAGTCCTTGAAATCCCCCCTCTCGAAAGCATCCCGGGCCATGTTGATGTTGTCATCCGTAAGGCCTACCTCGATATTCAGGTCATCTGCATCCTTCAACAGGGTCTCGACATCCTGGATCCTTGTATTGTACTGTTCCTTGAAATGGTTCTCCTTTCGAACCTTGACCTCATCATGGGCCTGGTTCACGAAATCAAGCGCATCGTCGTATTCCTGTCTGCTGAACGCATCCTCCGCCTCGTTGAGCAGCTCCTTGATCTCGAATAGCTCTATGCCCTCGCCAATGGCCTCGTCTATCTCCTTCTTCACATCGACAAGCGTATCGGGGATCGTGAGCGATATGTGGCTCTTGTATAATTCATCCGACACATCGGTGGCCTTCTGGAGGTTCGAGAACGCTCCGGAGAGATCACCTGTGGACTCCATCTGGGCGGCATAGTCCATGTACATCTTGATCGGCTCCGTATCTATGCCGGTGGCCTCCAGATGGCCTATCGTCTGAAGGACCTTCTGCATCTCCGATGGGACCCTCTCCTTGAGGAAAACCTCCCTTGACTGGCCCAGTTTCTCACGGATATCGAGGGTCAGTGAATATGCTTTCTCGTAATCCTCACCCATGAAGGACCTCTCCGCCTCGATCAGTAGCGTCTCCAGCTCCATGGAATCAAGGCCGATCTCCTTCACATCCTGGATCTCCTCCTTGAGCTGGGTTATGCCATTCATGGAGGATTCGCTGAAGTAGGCATTTCGGTTCCCCGCCACCGAATCGCGGGCCTTCCCGACAACCTGATCCACCTCATCGAACCTATCCTCCTTGAAGAGGGTCTCCGCCTCGGAGATAAGGGAGTTGGCCTCCGTGATATCCAGGCCGTATTCCAGGGACTCCTCCACGTAATCCTTCAACCCCTCTATCTCCTCCTTCAGGACATCCCTTCTTCTTTCCATCCACCTCTCCTTCACCTGGGTCTCCACCTTGGTCGCCAATCTTGCGGCGGGAGCAAGGTCTCCAGAGGAGAGCATCTTCTTTGCGCTGATCAGGGATTCCCTCTCATCATCTACCGGCACTCCAGCCCTCTTGGCCTCGTCGAACATGAACTCGGCGGAGTTGATCAGGTTCTCGATCCTACCCAGCTCAACTTCGCCATCCAGATGGGATATGTTCTCCCTTATGCCTCTCAGTGTCTCGCCCGAGCCGACATAATCCTTGTCCCGATATCTCTTTCCAGCGGTATTCAGCTGGTCGAACAGGGAGTCGGCCTCGACCCCCTTTGACCTTAAGCCCTCTATCGATGTCCGGATATCACTGTACCATTCGTCGTAGTGATCCCTGAAGTACTGTGATGACTCCCTCTCAAGGTCGGACCTGATATCCCTGAGATCGCTGTTGAAGCTGTCATCGTCGATCCTGCCAATATCCGCCTCAAGGTGATCGAGTCGGTCGATATATTCCAATTCCTTGGATTTGCTCAGGCCGATCGTTTCGATGATCTCCAGTATATCCGACCGCTCTTTTTCCATGCCCCTCTTTCTGACCTCCACCATCCTTTCCCCGAGCATATCTTTTGACCTTCCAACGATCACCTCGATCTCATCTCGGGGCATCTCCTCCATCAGGAACATATCCTCGGCCTCGAGGATCATCTCCTTGATCTCCACCATCTCAAGGTCCTCGTTGAGCAGGCTCTCATACTGGTACAGGAGGGAGCCGTAACCATCTTTAACGGTCACAAGCCTCATCTCCATATCCCTCTGCTGGAACATCTCCTCGGCCAGGTCCAGATACTCCATCGCCTCGGAGACCTCACTGTTTTCAAGGGAATCCCTTGACATCTGAAGTAGCTCCGTGATCTGAGTGCCCTCCGGCCGATCTGCGAT
>CBDVER010000461.1:0-1952 GCA_965373055.1 uncultured Thermoplasmata archaeon | reverse complement strand
TGTTGAGGATGATTATCATCAAGGCGCCGTCTATCTGCATGGAGAACTGCGGAGATCCCCTCGCAGCGATGTTCTTCTTTATATCCAGCTTGACCCTCAGGTTCTTAAATCTCAGTTTCAGGGTGGATCCCTTCCTGAAGTAGTTCATCACCCATATCGCCGATATCACCTGGGCGAGTATGGTCGCGTAGGCGGCCCCTTTTATGCCCATGTCGAGCGGGAATATGAAGATATAATCCAGAATGATGTTCAAGACGGCTCCGATTATCATGGTGGTCATGGCCGTCCGGGGGCTCCCGTCCGCCCTTATCATGTTGTTCATCCCGAACCCGATCCCCATGATGGGCGCTCCAATGAGGATTATGGTCATGTAGTCCACGGAGTAGGGAAGCACCGTCTCGCTTGCGCCGAAGAGCATCAACATGGGTTCCAGAAAGATGAGCCCCAGTATGGAGAGCAGGATGGAGACCAGGAGAAGAAGGATGAAAGCGTTGCCCATTATGTGCTCCGCCCGCCTCCGGTTTCCCTCCCCCAGCCTGATCGATATGGATGCGGTTGCGCCAAATCCGATAAGCAGTCCAAACGACATGAACACTATGGGGATAGGGAATGCTACCGTGATGCCCGCGATGGCGTCGGTGCCCACTCCCCTTCCGATGAATATCCTGTCCACTACGTTGTACAGGGAGCTCACCATCATGCCTATCGTCGCGGGTATGGAGAACTTGAGGAGAAGAAGGGTGATGTTCCCCTTTCCGAACTGCTCGATCTTATCCATCGCATGGGTGCGGAAACGCTACTAGAATAAATTCGTATGGCCGAATATTTACACTTTTGGCTTGATCAACGTCCCCCACAGAAAGCGGTTCATCAGGACGAAATATCCGATGTTGAATGTCATTATCACAATGGACGCGACCCAGTTGCCGATACCAGCGGTGAGGGCCGCCACCAGGGAAAACGTGGAGAACACCTCCATCATCGCCATCGTCTTGAGGCACTCCCCGTGGTCCCATTCTCTTTTCCTCATCAGCCTGTGGTCAAAAAGCAGCAATAAAACTGTGAAGCCGCCAAGAACGAGGTAATGGGCGATCCCCCCATCCAGCAGGTATACGATCGCAAAGAGGGTGCCAATGGATATGAATTTCAATTTGAACGAGATGAAACGGGCCGATATGGACGCCTTGAAGGTCCCCCCCTCAACGGATACCCCGAGGGATCCAAGCAGGGACGCCTCGTCCATGTCTATATCCTTTAGGTCCCCCTCTATCATTATCTGGTAGGCGATCTGTAGAATCAGATACAGCGTTGCCAACACGGCAGCGCCCATCAGTAAGCTGTCGGTGAAAGGGAAGGATGAGATCACGTTGATATCCCCTCCAGCGCCGAGATACGCGAACGGGAAGAGGAACGAATGGGCGAGCATGATGGGAAGGAACTTCCCCGACATCCTCTTGTTGAACACGTTGTAAACAAAGCCCAGGGAGGTCAGCAGGACCAGGAATATTATGGCGGTGGGATCGTTGGCCGAGATGACAACCCCGTAGAGGAAAGATATGGCTATCAGGCCCAGTGTCACTTTTCTTCCGAGATGTGGCCCTATCACCCCTCTCTGAAGTGGATGGTGGGCCTTGTTCCGGTCGTCCACATCGTGCCCCGAGATGTAGTCCTCAACGGAGTTGTGCCCGTATCCTCCGTTGTGGTAGAGCCATCCGAATATGAGGAATAACAGGACCTTGACATCCCAGATCGTTCCCACGGCCAGGGCTGCGGCTACAGTTGTAATGGTCATCTCCAGCGGACTGGTGTGGCTTCTAAAGAGCTGAAGCCAGTCCCTGACACCTGCCATGGGCCGAAGATAGAGGCTATTACTATTTCCGATTTGCTGGTCCTCTAAGACTAGGCGGTGCTCACAAGAGCTGCGCGTCGACCAGGCCGTGTCCGAAGTAAAT
>CBDVER010000460.1:0-1955 GCA_965373055.1 uncultured Thermoplasmata archaeon | reverse complement strand
CAGCGAATCCGCTCCTTGCGATGATACACAACACCAAGCTCAGGATGCCGGCGATATTGAGGAGGGAGGATGAGAGGAGGTGGCTGGACCCGGATACTTCGGCGGATGAGCTGATGGAGATCCTAAAGCCCATTGACGACGCCGGGATGGAGGCCTATACTGTTTCGAGGCTGGTCTCCAGCAGGGAGGATGATTCAGATGTTCCGGAGGTATTGAAGCCTCATAAATACCCGGAGCTCTCCTTCACGAACCAGACCTTATTCTAAGCAGATCATGAGCGGAGGGGGAATTATCGAGTCGCTATGGGAAAGCGATCCCTCTCCGCACTGAAAAAATGGATTCTTCTATATAAACTAATATTGGTACGGAGTTTTCACATAGAATATTAGCAATTATTCAGCCTATGTGAAAACCCGGGAAATCTTTGATTTTTCCAGGTTTTTTCACTTAGGATGTAGGTGGGGACCATAGTAACGCCATGCATAATAGCCCGTCGATGAGACTTGATCGATATCTACTCCACCAGGGACTTGATATCCTGGGAGAGTTTCTTCTCCTTATCTTCGTTCTTCTTCAAAACGGTCATTAATACCAGGAAAACCAGGAGGGCGATGGTTACGAGGAGGAGGATCAACAATACAATGTTGAAAGTACTGGCCGATGAGCGAGCATCCTTCGCCTCATCTCCTTTGACTTCGAGGTTATCGTCGACCGTCTCGACATCGTCGATTATCGTGTCCAGTTTGTCAAGTACGACCAGGGCATCTCCTACTTCTTCCAGATGTATGTCAATGCTTCTATTGACCTCATCAATCCTATCGATGAGTGTGTTTATCAGTTCGACCTTTCTCTGTGCAGCCGAATCATTGAGGTCGATCAATCCGTCCTTGATATCCTGGAGACCCGCCCTCAACTCGTTCATGGAAGCTGTATCAAGGGAGATGATCAGATCGTTCGTTGACCCTATTGCCTCCAGTACAATTGCATGTTCTTCGGCCTGGTTCTCCCGGAGATCCTCAAGATAGAGCGATATGTCATCCAGTTCGGTCGTAATATCCGTTTTGAGACCCGTGATATCATTCTGGATAGCATCGAGATGATAATGGATGGTGGAGTTGGCAAGGCTGACATAGAGTTCCAGCTGGTCCATTCTCAGGGTGATCAGATCCTCAAGGGCCGAGATATCATCTCCGATATTTGTTTCGAGGTATGTTTGGAGGTCGGAGATCTCCGTTGTCAGGTTCCTTTCGGCCCGAACGATGCTGTCGATCATCAGGGCTGTATCGGAGTCGGAGGTGGAGTTGTAATCGGTCCATACCCCTTCCACGAGGCACCTGATAGAAGTATCCATTCCATCCATTCTGTCCAGTATCCCGGTCACATCCTGTGCGAACTTGGCACGAAGCGTGGAGTTCATCCCCTCTATCTTGGAGATCAGTTCAGCCTCAAGATCGTTGATGGTATCGGTGATGTTCCCCTCCATCTTGTTGATGGTACCGGTGATGTTCCCCTCCATCTTGTTGATGGTACCGGTGATGTTCCCCTCCATCTCGTATATATCGGCCGTAAGGGCGGATATATCTCCTCTGGCAAGGTCTATCTTCGATAGTATCTCATCGAGTGTTGCGTTCAGGTAGTCCAGATTGAGCACGCGTAGAGTTGAGTTCAAGCGGTCCATTTTGTCTGCAATATCGTTCAATGGGGACAAAGGCCACGTATCCGATGTATCCGGTATCCCATCATTATCATCGTCAACATCCGCATTGTTGCCGATCCCGTCCCGGTCGCTGTCGAGTGTCTCGGACGGATCGAGAGGGAAAGCGTCGGAATGGTCAGCGACACCGTCACCATCGTCATCCCAGTCGAAGATGTCTCCCACACCGTCGCTGTCTGTGTCGTTGTCAGCAAGGATCCTTGCAGTATCTATGATCTGGCTCTCACCACCAAGCGGACAG
>CBDVER010000459.1:0-1960 GCA_965373055.1 uncultured Thermoplasmata archaeon | reverse complement strand
CACCTCGGACCCAACTGATGTGGACAACGATGACAAGGTCATTGTGGCCTGGGGGCCCGCAGAGGATGGCGAATCCGGACTGGACCCCACCGAGGGATATCTCATCGAGGCTATCTCGGAGGGCGTTAGGAGGACATGGATCACGCCCCACGATTCGCATCCGTTTACCGTGGAGAATAACCTCCTTTCATATAAGATAGAAGATCTGCCGGAGGGCGTTTCCAACATATCGGTGAGGGCTGTGGACCTTGTGGGCAACATCGGAGATCCCATCTACGGAGAGGTGAAGATCGATTTCACCGGCCCAACCTATGAGCTCCTATCTCCCGAGTATGGAACATGGTCCATAACCGTCAGGCCCACCGTACTCTTCGGTGTGAAGGATTCTCTTTCGGGGGTCAATGGACAGAGCCTCATGTTCAGGACATCCACAAACGGCGGGGATGATTTCACGGATTACAAGATATGTAATTTCTACGAGGATGGGCTTGAGGTCGAGGTGCCGGTCACCGACGCCTTCTTCAGCGAAGGGACCAACAACCTCATCCAGATCAGGGGGACCGATCTGGCATCATCATACGTGACCTCCTCGGACCAGTATACTATCTGGGTGGACACGAGGTCGCCCTCTATCAGTGTCGATCAACCCGAGATGGACGATGAGGGAAAGACCGTTGAGTGGCTGACCGATCCAGGCACCGGCATTCACGTCTCCATTCACGATTTCCTTGGATCCGGCATCGACCCAACATCGATAACGTACAAGTACTCGTTGGACGGAGGTTTAAAATTCTCGGCAAGCATCCCCGTAGAGGCAGCTCCGTACAATAACTCTCATGGTTACGAACAGATGGACCTTCTGATCAAGAAACCCTGGGGCGAAGGGGATGACAACATACTGCTCATCGAGGTTTACGATAAGGTGGGCAGGTATTCGAATGCAACATACAGGATTCGGATGGACAAGACCCCCTACGTGGAGATCACCGCCCCAGATCTTGACGAGGTGTTCTATGACAATATGACCGTAACCTTCTCCTGCAAGGTTGTGGACCTGGATGGCAACGAGGATATCTCGGTACAGTGGATCTCCAGCCTGGATGGCGTGGTGGGCACTTCTCTGACCTCGGAATTCATCCTCTCGGAGGGAGAGCATTTCATCATCCTGGAGGTAGATGATAGCGTGAGGATAGTACGCAAGACGTTCTCCATGACCATCCTCTCCGCAGACCTGTTGCTCCCACATCTCCGGGACACGGACGGAGATGGGATGAACGACAGCTACGAGATCGCTTATGGCCTCGATCCCGAGAGGGACGACTCGAAAGAGGACATGGATGGGGACGGGCATTCGAATATCGAGGAGTACTATGCAGGCACGGATCCGTCTGATAAAAATTCATATCCAGGGGCCGGGATGGAAGAGGAGGAATTTCCACTGACCCTCCTGATACTTGTCCTTCTGTTCCTCCTGGTCTCCATGGTCATCGGCACACTTGTCGTACTTGAGATCAAGAGGTCACAGAGGATGAATGCGGCTCCGATATTACCTCCGGGTGGCTATTACCTGCCCCCACAACAGGATCCTACCATCGCACCGGGCCTACCGTCCCTACCACCGACATCACAGCCGCCGGGCGATCAGCCTCGGGAAGGGAGTTACGATCCACCTCCCCAGTGAGCTCATTGGGTATCGATAGATCGGTTCTCCCTTGCGATCCGGGTGTAAATGCGCCTTATATCCCTCGCTTCGACCGGCCTACCTTCCCTGTATATCATTTTGGTCAGGGTCTTGATCTTGGTGATAATTACCTTTTTCCTGCCGAACTCGAGCAGGTCTCCAACGGCGAACTCCACCTCCGGAACGGCCTCCACAACCTCCGGGATCGTCGTGGAACCCTTGACTATGGCCACCTTCACCTTCACGGTATCGAATACGATCGCCCAGAGGTTGGTGATG
>CBDVER010000458.1:0-1968 GCA_965373055.1 uncultured Thermoplasmata archaeon | reverse complement strand
ACCCCATCAGCATAGAAGCGGTGGACTGGAGCGGAGGTGTTGACTGGTTCAACATGACCCTTGGCGTGGCCAAATATAAGCCACCAGGTGACGATGATACGCTCACACGCGATATAATCAGGATGGTTCTTCTGGTCCTTTTCTTCCTGTTTCTTGGGGGGGTGATATTTGCCTTCGGTAGGATGGGATACAAGTTCGCCAAGAAGACCACGACGGTGGATTTCGAGTCGGATGAGCTCAAGAAGAGGCCCAGGAAAGCGGGCACAGGTACAGATTTCGATCAGAGGAGGGAGATGCAGATCCCCAAGGACTCCATCATGGGGCCCAGAAGGCCAGAACCAACAGTAGAGGGGCCAGAAATGATAGAGGGAGATGTGGTCTTCGATGAAGAGTAATTGGAAGATCACCCGTATCTTCGTAGAGGCATCCACTCGGGCCAAGAGCGATCACACGATCATCGACACATGCGGCGGAACCATTAACCTGTAGCCGGTATGTTCCTATCCCCGCCCCTGTGGAATAAAGCCGCCCGGGACCTTCAGGGTGGAAGCACTGTGATGAAGAGCCGACAACTGATGCATTTTGCCATGGGGATGCCCAGGGGTTTCTTGAACTCGCCGGTCATGGGGCTCTCGACATCCTTGAACTGGTTGTTCTCTATATCGCCCGCCCAGTGGATCGGCTCTCTTGAAACAAGGTATCCGTAGGACATTTCCCCCTTGCATGCCGGGCACCTGGGGATCTGCCCGTTCATCTCCTCGTTCCATTTGTTCGTCATGTAAGTGGACATGATATCATCCTCTGTGATCCACTCTTGATGAACCTGAAGAGATATTAATTTGACGCAGGATGTCCCCAAGGGGCCCCACATCAGGTATCCAGCCATTGAAAACAGATCGATATCGATCCTGGCCGGGAAATGCCCTCGCGGAAACAGGTCGGGAAATGCTATTATCGAATGAGGGCCATATGATGAAAACGGCCATGGGGGGTAAGGATTTGGACCATCGGAAGCTGATGCCAGAGGAGAAGGGGCGGATCGAGGATGAGATAGTCCGGTTCTTCAAGAGGGAGCGGGGGCTCTCGATGGACGATGAGAGGGCTCAGACGCTTCTGGACCTTCTCGAGGAGTACACGCTCAGAGGGGGCAAGCGCGTGAGGGCCATCCTGGTCGTTCTGGGCTATATGGCCGTAGGGGGGAATGACGTCCAGAAGGCGAGGAGGGGGGCGGTGGCCATGGAGCTCATCCAGGACATGCTCCTGATCCACGACGATATGATGGACATGGGGGATGTCAGAAGGGGAGGGCCATCATTCCACATAATGTATCAGGAGCTCCACAGAAGGGAGGGGCTCAGGGGCGACCCCGAGGCGTTCGGCCGGAACATGGCGATAATCGCGGGCGACCTCGCCGAATCCTACGGGGAGAGGGCCCTGCTGGATTGCGGCCTCCCGGAGAAGAGGGTGCAGGATGCCCTCAGGATCCAGGCGGAGATGGTGAGGGATACCGGGTACGGCCAGCTACTTGACCTGTACTCCGAGGTCAAGGAGGGATGGACAGAGGAGGATGTGATGAAGGTCCACCGGTACAAGACCGCGCGTTACACGATCGAGGCTCCACTTCTGATAGGGGCTGCGCTTTCCGGACCTTCGGATAGGAGGACCAAGGCCCTGTCTGAATTCGGCCTGCCGGTAGGCACCGCCTTTCAGATCATCGACGATATCATCGGCCTATACGGTGACCCGGCAAGGGAGATGGATAAATCCAAACTCTCCGACCTCGCCGAGGGGAAAATGACCCTCCTGATGATCAAGGCATTGGAACGCTGCGACGATGAGGAGAGGGGGCTGATCCTCTCCGCCCTGGGGGACGGCTCCGTGACAGAGGAGAAAGCGGACGCGGTCAGGCAGATAGTCAGGAGCACGGGATCCCTGGAATACAGCAGGGAGAGGGCAGAACAGCTAACC
>CBDVER010000457.1:0-1976 GCA_965373055.1 uncultured Thermoplasmata archaeon | reverse complement strand
ATCGCGGGAGAACTCCGCGATCTTTTTATCTCCCTCCAGGGCCCTGAGTGCGAACCACCTCAGTGGGTAGTATCCGATAGCATCATGATGCCTCTCAATTGCCTTCATCACCCGGCGGACCTCATCCTCGATCTCCGGCCCGTAGCCGATGAGATGCTCGTGATGCGGGAACCTCTCAACCTCATCTATCGCTGCATCGAACAGCTTCTCGATGCCGGTCCCTTTGCTTCCCACGGTCTCCACGATGGGGATCTCGAGGAAACTGGATAGCTTTTCAACGTTCAATTCGTCCCCGATGCGCCTGCGCAGGTCCGTCATGTTGAGCCCGATGACCAGCCTTGTCTGAAGCTCCATTAGCTGTGTGGTGAGGTACATGTTCCTCTCCAGGTTGGTGGCATCCACTATCTGAATGACCACATCTGGCCTCTCATTGAGGATATGGTCCCTGGCCACTATCTCATCAATTGTGTAGGCCGTCAGGGAATAGATCCCCGGCAGGTCCACGATCTCAAGCCTGTAACCCCTATATTTTCTGAGGCCGGATATCTTCTCGACGGTCACGCCGGGCCAGTTCCCCACGTGCTGCTTGCCGCCCGTCATCTGGTTGAAAATGGTGGTCTTGCCCACATTGGGATTGCCCGCGAGTGCTATGCGGATGGTCTTTCCTTCCATCTGGACTCCGGCTGGCCTATTACCCTCATGGATATATAGATTTAGGTTATCCTAAATTCTATTGGGTTTACTAAATATCTATTGGTTCGAGGGATATCCATGTTGGAACTGCAAGCTTCTGATGTCAGGGAGTTCAACGGTTCTTTCCGTAGCGCTCGTGGCTGGAGACCCAATCAAGTGAAGAGATGGCGGCGGCCAGGGACATCTCCCCTGCCAGCGCAACGGCGGCCATGATCTCGGCGAGCTTCATCACCTTTCCTTTCCCGTAGCACCCCATCATCTCCAGGCACTCCTTCTGAGTTGGAAGGCCCGTGCCTCCCCCATACGATGCTACGATCAGCGAGGGGATGGTAAATGAGACGTAGATGCTCCCGTCATCCTGGATCTCACTGTATATCGTGCCGGCAGATGACTCGGCGATATTGGCCACATCCTGTCCCGTTGCAATGAACATCGCTGCGAGGGAGTTGGCCGAGTGCAGTCCGTTGTTGTTGGCCCCTGATAACATCGCCCCGATGTTTCCCACATTGCTGTGGTAGATCATGGCCTCGGTTGAGGCGTAGAGGTGTTTTTCGAGGATCTCCCTATCCAGCACGATCTCCGCCACAACCCTTTTTCCCCTTGTCTTGAGGATGTTCAGCTGAGAGCCCTTCTTGTCCGTGGCCATGTTGGATTCGAGGTAGGAGTGCTTGATCCCCTCGTAATGGTCCACTATCCAGTTGCACGCTTCAAAGGTAGCCTTGCTCACCATGTTCTGCCCGGCGGCGTCACCTGTCGTATAATTGAACCGCAGGAAGGCGAACTTGCTCACCATGTACTTCTCGATATCCAGTAGTTTGACGTAATTTGATGTGGATTCCGAGCTCTTTTTGATGTTTTCGAAGTTCTCATCAACCCACTCCGCGAAATTTCTGGCATCCCGTGCCGAGGAGAATACGTATACGGGCGCCCTCTGCATCCGGTCATCGAGGATCGTGGTATTGATGCCCCCGTTCATGTTCGCTATCTTCATGCCCCTGTTGTAAGATGCGATAAGGGTGCCTTCCGTGGTCGCAAGGGGTATGAGAAACTCCCCCTGAGCGTGTTCCCCGTTGACCTTCAGCGGGCCCGCGATCCCGATCGGGACCTGTGCCACACCTGTGAAATTCTCAATGTTCCCCTGGGTCTCCTGGGGTGAGATGGAGAAATGCGAGAGGTGGTTGAGCTTCGTCCCCGTGAACTCCTCGACGAACTCCTGCCTTTTCTTGACGATCTCATCCGAGGTGTTGTCATCCTTGTTGTGGGGGATCTTCTGTTTGTTATCA
>CBDVER010000456.1:0-1977 GCA_965373055.1 uncultured Thermoplasmata archaeon | reverse complement strand
TGAACCGTTCAAATCCGTTTGCACCAAGGGTGGATGCGGCCTCCTCCAGCGAGGCCGGGTCGCTCCCCCTGAGAATAACTATCTCGGTCAGGGGAGAACCACCATCATCAAGCGGAAGCTCCCATGAGAGCTCGATATAACCCGATCCGTTCCTTATCGAGAGATTGGCGACGGGATCGGGCACCCTCATCGGGGTGGCGGTCATGGTGGCTGTCATATTCGATTCACCCAGGAGATTCACTGCGGAAAGGCTGTAATCATAGGTGATGCCGTTCTCCACCGCATCGTCCCTGCAGGATAGATCCGAATGGTCCGACAGGATCCTCTCGGGGGCTCCCCCTTCCTCGGCCCTGTAGATGTGGTATCCCGTCACCGGGGAGCCTCCATCCCCGATGGGGGCCATCCAGGTGAGGTTGACATGGGAGTCCCCTCCCGAGGCCAGGAAATTACGGGGGGCATCGGGCGCTCCCTTGAAGAGGGAATAGAGGTTGCCGTCGTCCGATCCAATGTAGACCCTCCCGTCGGAACCGATGGCGGGGGAGGAGTGGATCATCCCCCCGGTCATGTATTTCCATCGGAGGTTCCCGTCGGGATTGATGGAATAGAGGTACTTGTCCTCGCTTCCGACGTATATGACGCCGTCGGAATCCACGGCGGGAGAGGAGATTACCTTACCCCCCGTGTGATAGGCCCACTTGAACGCCCCATCGGCACCATTGATGGCGTAGAGGGCTTTGTCATCACAGCCGATATATATGGTCCCATCCGGCCCAATGGCGGGGGAGGAGTAGATGGGATTGGCAGAGTTCGAATATGACCATCTGAGTGTGCCGGAGCTGTCGTGAGACCAGAGAATTCCTATACCGCCCTGCAGGGAGTAACTTCCGACGTATATGTTTCCGGATGGGTCGATCGAGGGGGAGGATACGACCGATCCTTTCAGGCTGGCCTCCCAATTCAGGGTTCCATTCGGATAGAGGCAGATAAGCGAGTACCCCGAGGTTCCAAAGACCACGTTCCCATCCAGATCAAGAGCAGGTGAGGAGATTACAAAATCACTCTTGACCTCGTATCTCCAGAGGTTGGTCCCGTTGCTCGAATAGTATGCGTACATGCTTCCAACTCCCCTCTGTTCCTGGGAGCCGATATAGATGATGCCGTTCTCATCCATGACCGGTGAGGACCTGAGCGCCCCCATTGCATCCACGGGCGTGCTCCATCGAGATGCACCTGTATTGGTGAAGGAGTACAGAAAACTGCTGTCTGAGCCAACGTAGACGTTCCCATCGGAGTCCACAAGGGGGGTTGAATCGTACAGATCGTTGACGCCCGACCCGGGGAAGTTTCCGATATTGTACCTCCACCTGAGGTTCGCATCCGGGTCGATGGAGTAGAGATAACCGTCGTCCGATGAGAAGAACAGGTTCCCGTCCGCATCGAGTACGGGCGAGGTCCTGATCCGTCCCCCCGTGTTGAAGCTCCAGTTCAACCTGCCCGGGTTGCCTTCCGTGGAATAGGGGCTCAAACCCGTATGTTGCTCATCTCCCCTGAACATGGGCCAATCTGTGTTTCCAAGGGCTCTTGTTCCTGTCCCTTCCGAGGCACCATACAGTACCATCGAAGAAAGTATCAGCATGAACAGTACCGATATCACATTGATCGTTCTCAATTATATCAACTCCAGATATGGGAATGATATGAATAACGATTCTATTAAAAGATGGCCCTCTGTTATACCTAAAATATTTACAACTGATAGAAGATCTGCCCGGACACCAGCTTCGAGGAGATCCTCTTTCCCATTTCCAGGTAGCGTAGGTGGGCGATCGCCTCACCCAGTGCGAACCACTTCTGCATGATGGGAAAATCGTCGAAAGAATCGTATGTCATATCCCAGGTCATCCCGGACGCGACCGTGAAACCGTTCATCTCCCCCTCCTCCAGCAGTCTGGATCTTCATGATCACCAAGCGGTTCG
>CBDVER010000455.1:0-1978 GCA_965373055.1 uncultured Thermoplasmata archaeon | reverse complement strand
ACCTCAACAGCATCATCTATCTCGTACATCGTGACCTGCCTCTAAGGCGGCCAATATCGGAATACCTTAAAAAGTTCTCCCCTGGTATATTCGGTCACATTGTCAATCGGAACTTGAAACCGTACTGAATGGTCCCCGACCGCCCCTCCTCGGAGAGCTTCCGAAACACCATCTCGACCCCCTTTCCGATCTCCACCTCGGAGGGCTCGCAGTCAACGATCTGTCCGATGATGTGGTCCCCCTCCTCCAGGTCGATATAGGCTATCACGTACGGGACCTGGGAGAAGTACTGGGGCATCCCATCGTGGATGATCGTGAAGGATGATATGGTCCCGTTCCCGGAGACCTGGAACCTCTCCAGCTTGCCAATGGACCTCCGGTGACAGGATGGGCACATCGACGTCTTGGGGAAGAAGTGTCCCCCGCAAACCTTGCAGTGGGTGCCCGCCAGGTTGTACCTCTGGTCCTGGTTCCTCCAGTGCCTTGCGACCGCCATCAGACCACCTCCAGGATGTTGACCACAGCGGTTCCGCCGGTCCCACCTATATTGTGGGCAAGCCCTATCGTGGCATCCTTGACCTGGCGGGCGTCCGCATCGCCGCGGAGCTGAAGGACCAGCTCGTTTATCTGAGCTATTCCCGTGGCGCCCAACGGATGGCCCCTCGCCTTGAGCCCTCCCGATGGGTTCACCGTGATGATGGAGTTCAGGGCCGTATCCCCTCTCTCCGTTGCGAAACCTCCGTCCCCCTTCTTGAAGAAGCCAAGGTCCTCTATGGCGATTATTTCGCTGATGGTGTAGGAATCGTGAACCTCCGCAACCCCGATATCCCCTGGTCCGATGCCTGCCATCTCGTAGGCCCTCCTTGCGGCAGCCACGGTGGACCTCATCGACGTAATCTCCTTCCTGTTGGCAAGTGAGAGGGAATCGGAGCCCTGTCCCGTCCCCGCCACCCTTATCGGGTTGTCCGACAGCTCCCTGGCGGTCTTCATATCACATAGAACCAGTGAGGCGCTGCCGTCCGATGTTGGAGCGCAGTCGAACATGCCGAGCGGGTCGGCAACCATGGCTGCGTTGACAGCCATGTCCATCGTGATCTCCCTCTGGAACTGGGCAAGAGGATTCTTTGCGCCGTTTTCGTGGTTCTTGACTGCAACCTGCGCCAGATGCTCTTTTTTTGTACCGTGATCGTGCATGTGTTTTCTAGCCATCAGTGCGAACAGGGAGGGCATTGTGGCGCCGAACAATCCTTCCCATGCCTGGTCCGCACCCGATGCCACGAACTCCGTGGAGAGGTTCGAGACCACATCCGACATCTTCTCCGCCCCTCCGACGACCACTATGTCATGCAGGCCGGAGGCCACGTCCAGTATCGCCTGGTGGAAGGCCAGGCCTCCGGATGCCCCGGCCGCCTCTATCCTTGTGGCGGGGATCTGATTCTCCGTGAGCCCCACCACCTCCGCGATCATGGCGGAGACGTGCTCCTGGTTCAGGAACAGCCCCGATGACATGGTCCCGGTGTAAAGCGCTTCGATCCTCGAGCTGGAGATCCCGGCGTCCTCCATGGCGCGGAAACCTGCCTCGATCCCCAGCTCCCTGAAAGTTAGGTTCCAGTGCTCCCCGAACCTGGTCTGTCCAACGCCGATTATGGCGACGTCCCTGGCCAGTTTTCCCATTATTCTCCCTCCATCTTGAGCTTCTTGCGGAACTTGGTATAGGTCGCGTAATCGATCTCGATGCCGTTCGCGGCGGCCTCGGAGACCAGTGGGGCCTTGTTCCTCGGGTATTCGGAAATGAGGTCCGTGACCTCCAGATGGAAGCCGTCCGAACCCGCACCCGACCCGTATGATACCGCCAGTATCTTCTCCCCCGGCTTCGCGATATCCAGGATGCCGGCCAGGCCCATCATCATCGACGCCGAATAGGTGTTTCCTATCTTGGGGGTCCAGAGGCCCGCCATGATCTGCTCTTTTTCGAACC
>CBDVER010000454.1:0-1981 GCA_965373055.1 uncultured Thermoplasmata archaeon | reverse complement strand
ACGTCAAGGACGACACATATCCGATCGTGACCCTGGAGATCCCCGGTACGATAGACGAGGACACCCATTATTTTCTCGACTGCAGGAACACGACGGACAACAACCGGGTGGATGTCATCCTGTATGAGATCCATGCGGGAGGCGAGGCAGGTGATATTATATTTTCAGGGTCCCTCAGCGTGATCTCACTGACATCGAGCCAATACGTGGGTCGGGAGGAGCTGTACTTCGTGATATCCGATCCCGGCCAATACACCATCACCCTCATTGCACGGGACAACGACGGACTCGAATCTTCCGTATCAAGGTCGATAACCGTCATGGATATAACTCCCCCCACCCCCGCTTTCAACCTGACATCAGGCACATTGAAAGCCGGTGGAACGATCTATCTGTCTGGGGCCCCCTCCTTGGATAATGTGGGGATAAGCTCATTTCGATGGTCGGTGAACGGGACGGACATCACCTATCAGGGGGGAGAGGATTTCATATGGGAAGATCTCCCCGAGGGGGAGTTCGTGATCACGCTCATCGTGCTGGACGAGGCTGGCAACACGGGAGAGGCGTATTTCCACCTGGTGGTCGAACCATTGGACGAACAAATATCATCCGTGGATGGATCTTCCCCCGCGGTACTGTTCCTGTGGTTGGCGGCCTTTGGGGCCATGTTCTCCCTTCTCCTGATAGCGGTTCTATTCGTCAGGGTGAAACGCAGAAGAGCCGCACAAGAGAACCAGATTGGCCCGGATAGTGCGCCGGAAGAGTGACCTGGGCCAGGGAGCAGTTAAGCAACAGTTAAATAACATTTACAGGGATAACTTAGCGCCTCCTGGGAAGGAGACCTTGATAGGATGTGATGTCATGAAAAATGGTTTTATTACGTTTCTGTCCGCGGCGATCGTGGCGGCAATGGTCCTGCTCACCGGATGTATTGAGGTGACCGATGAGGAGGGAGAAGGGCCCGTTGAATTCTGGAACAGCGCCTATGATTACGAGGCTGTCGTCAATACCACCGACGGAGAACAGGGAATAGTGAAGACGTTCTCCTATACCGAGGTGATCATCGAGGCCGGAATATCAACAACGTATGAGATAGGCGGCACCAATTTCGGAAGGGAGAGCACAGAGATCAGAGGTATGGATTACAATTACACCACCGGAAACGAGACGGTCGTGGTTGCAGGGACCATGGACTGTTTTGTCATCCAGTACAATCTCACCTCTGATGCCGAGGGATTCCCCGCCTGGTACACGATCAAGATATGGCTCGAGGCCGATGATACCTTTGATAACACTATGGGTGCGGTGTACGGCTACTGGGTCAAGATGGAGGCCTGGGGAGCTGATGGCTCATATTATCTTTACGAGAATCCGAACATGATAGATCCCACCTCGGATTATTCCATCTATATTGAGGGTGAGCTCAATGAGGATGTGGAAGAGGATGTGATCTACCATCTCTTCTATTCCCTGTGGGGGATATTCATGGTGGACTGGGATGAAGGCTTCCGTGACGGAAGGGAGTGGAGCGTGGCGGTTTTCGATGTTGGCTTCAGTTACTCGGTGGATAAGATAGAATATACTGTTGGAGCCCATACGTTCGATGCCTGGGAGGCCAAGACCAAATGGAATTCCCCTGATGACAGCTTCACCAGGAAAGCGGTGATATCCACAACCTGTCCGATACCTCTCCTGTTCCAGTGGAAGGTGGATGTGGACGGTGAGATCAACTCATATGTCTATGAGCTGAACTCGATCACCTTCGCATAGATCGGATCGCTGGCCGCCGGGCCCAGCCGGCGGCCATCTTCATGTTCTCTCCAGATTATCGTTAAATAATTTGAGTCACGTGAGGCATTTAGGGAGAGTATGGGAATGATCGGTAAGAGGTTAGTAGCGATCTTTATAGGGCTTATTTTGCTTGTTATGATCGCACCTACGGCGATGGCGCATGAGGATGGGCTCTTCGCCATCCTGATCT
>CBDVER010000453.1:0-1988 GCA_965373055.1 uncultured Thermoplasmata archaeon | reverse complement strand
TCCATCACGGATCGTGATCTCACTGGGGATATGAGATCCCCAGGGATACTGTTTAATGTAGATGATATCCTCAAAACCATCCTGGTTCAGATCGGTGCAGATGATCGGAATAACCTCCTCCCTAGAGTGGGAAAGATTCAGTGTCTCATCCCCTGTAAAGGGATCAATGACCTTCAGGTAGGATGGATAATGAAAAATTATGATCTCCTTCCTGCCATCTCCATCCAGATCAGGATTTCCCTCACGAAGGAAACTATAGCTTTCCGACCAGATGATGGTTCCATCCGCACTGTCAATTACGTTGACGGTGTCCCTGGAGTGGATGATGAATACGCTCGATCCATCCCCGCCGAGGTCCACCACCTTCAACCCCTTGAACCAGTAGTCCCCCAATCTCAATTCCGTGTCCCAGTATCTCTCTCCGGATATTGGATCGAGGCAGGCGACGTGAAATAGCCCATCACCCCGGGACCCGTCACTGTATACTGCGATGAGGTCGTCCTCTCCGTTCCCATCAAAATCAAAGACCAGATATTCGAGGCACTCTTTCAGCTCGGGGAACTCCTCGTAGGAGACATTATCCAGCAGATCCCCTGTATCGGGATCGAAGATGTGCAGATATGTGGCGGGAGTGCTGACCCATCTCGTACCGAACCAGTAGGTCATTCCATCGTGTATGTACTCGAACTGAAAGCGGAAACCCTGCTGCCAGATGATATTATCATCTATAAACCCGGAGCTGTTCCTCTCCTCCTCGGTCAATTGATGGAAGGGAGACCACGCGCAGTGGCGGCGGTCGTCGTGAAATGAGATGCCCTCTCCGATACCATCCCAGGTATGCATCAAATAGTCATCCAGTGGGATCCTGGGTCCACCCCCCCAGTTGTCTGGCTCTGGCATCTCAAGGGTTGCGATGCAGTTCATCGTTTCAGGGTCTACAACGATCATCTTGTATTCAGATAAGAAGCCGAAATATTTCGATCCGTTAAGGTCCATGAAGACCTGGCCCTTTTCGGGTATGAAATCAAGCTCAGGCAGGTCCATCTCGATCTCCTCTCCTGTCAATGGGTCCAATCGGACGATGGAGAAGTCAGCATTGAAAAAATCCCAGGTATAAACAAGAATGTCGCTGCTTCCATCCTGGTCGAGATCTTCAATGAAGAGACCGAAATAATTGGGATGATCATGGGGCTCACAGGGAATGGTCCATTCCCAGGCCAACTCTCCATCTTCGAAATCCCTGCAGCATACCATGAGGCTCTCAATATTTCGTTTTTGATAGACGATAAGGCCCAGCTCGGGTATGTGATAGATGTTTGCCTCGTAATTCCAGTTGAGATATTCGTCGAAGGTATCAGCCCAGGAGATCATATCATCCCGGGGAATTATCACGTCTCCTCTCACCCTTGATAGGGGAAGATGGAAGACATAGTATTCGTGTATGGCCCCCTCTGGGAACATGTTGTAAAGATCTTTATCTATGTATGACAGGATCTCCGAGGAGACGAATTGATACGACCTGTGACGATAGCTTAGAACGTCATCCAATATCGAAAGGTCCAGGGGGATCTTTGGATCTGTGAAAAAGGCCAGGCGGACTATGCTCTCCCCCTCGAGCATCGAGGATATCTCCAGGGGAAAGAAGAGCACATCCGTCTCGAACTGGTAGACCAATGGGTCGACCGTCTTCTCCCTCTTGTATATCGGATAGTTGTCGATGGAGAAGTAGTTGTATCCCCTCACAGTATAATTCGTGATGATCCTGTTCAGCCCATCCGGCCAGCTGTTGATGTCCATTCCGATCTCATCTATGATCTCCATTAGTTCATCCTTGAAGCCGGTAACGTCGTTCACCCTGATGACGGTGACATCATGCTCCCCGATGGTCTCCTGGAGCAATACCTCCACAGGTTTTTCCCTGCCTTCTGAATTTCCATCACCTGAACTCAGAGTATGAGTATGCTCTGTGCGAAAATCACCTAGTGTCA
>CBDVER010000452.1:0-2003 GCA_965373055.1 uncultured Thermoplasmata archaeon | reverse complement strand
TCTTCCATAAGATGTGGAGAGACCATCGATTAAAGCAGATATGTGCCTCATGGATTGATCTCCTCTTGTTTGACAAGGAAGCAATTCGATTAGCCCGACATTCTATGCTGAATGGTGACCTATTCGGTTATCGGAATCAGTTTCTCTATGTTGATCTAATTAATGGACAATGGAAAATGCCAAAGAAATCTGATCGAAACAAGATAGTGGAGTTCATTCAGCGATCCGAAATAGTATCCCAAGAAATTGTAAAGGAGTTCAACACCAGACGTCGCGAGGCACTCAAACAGGAGATGTTCGATCCACGGGAGATCGAGATAATGAGTGAACGGCGGAATGAAATAATTAATCTTCTTTATGAAGAAGGCTTCAGCAATGAAGATAGGGAGACAGATAGGCCTTAAATATCACCTCTGCACTTCAATCAAAGGCGGGTGCGCCATCACTTCCATGCGATGGTCACCAACTACGCATAGGTTTTGATGGCCCCCGCCCACTTTCTGTTACCCCCTGTTTCTTCCTTTATATACCCAGACACCCTATTGATTCTCGGTGACCATCGTATGGAAAGAGCTACTGCAAGGAAGTTAGATGAGCATGCCTTCACAATTGAAGACCTCAATCTATCAGACTATATCGACTATCTCAAGGGAACAGGCGCATCGAAGGGTACCATCAGGAAGTACTGTCGTTCGATAGAGAGACTCACAGGACTCTTGGATAAGATACCAGATCTCTGGGAGACGGATGACCTTACTCGTCTGATGAAGGAATTCAGCAAACCCGCGTCCACGCGACCCAACGGGTATGCCAGGTCAACAAGGATCATTTTCAAATCAGCACTCAGGCGCTATTGGGAATCCACGGGACGGATCGACCTGATCGCCCCCGGCCCCTTCTGGAACAATGGGAGGGACCACTCGAGATACGAGTACATCAAGAACCACACCGCGAGCCCTGAGGAGGTCGGAGCGATCCTAGAGGAATGCCGAAGGGTGATACTCGAGCCCAAGAGCAGTCCCAACGAAATAATCCGGCATTTCATTGTGTTCATGATCGCGGCGTTTGGGATCAGATGCAAGGCAATGAGATATCTACGAGCGAGGGACATCAACCTCCAGGAGAGGACCCTCCATATCCACAGAACGAAAGGTGACAAGAGCAGGACCATGTACATGGACATCCCAATCGATGATATCTGGCCCAGGGTCCTAGTGAGTCGGCACCGGTTTATCGAACGGATGTTGAACACCCATTCTGATCGAAGGGAGCTGAAAGAGAACTTTGACCAACTACCTTGGCTCTTCTTCACTCGGACGGAAGCCAACGGTAAACCTGTGGGAAGACAGTTGCACAGAAGCAGCGTGAATTCGACCGTTCGACACCTTACGAAGAAGATAGTCGGCCGGTCCATCTCGCCGCATAGCTTCAGGCATGCCAAAGTATTCTCGCTTCTTGACCAGGGATGGAAGATCGAGCGGGTTGCCGCATACATGGGGCACTCCTCGGTCCAGACCACGTTCCAGTACGTGCATCTCGGTCCAGAGCAGATGAGGGCCGAGGCTGAGAGGGTGTCGAATAATGGTCATCATGCTACCAAAGGACCAAGCGATGACACATCGAGATCGTCAGCTGTTGCGTCGTTGAAGACGTTGTTCGATCAAGGGATCTTGTCAAAGGATGAGTACCTCAACAAGATGGAATCGATCCTAGGCATTGAATGAGGAGGCGATGGGATGAATCATCAATGCCGGCGAGCTGGTGCTCGAAAGGGTGAAAATAGCTGGGATCATGTCATCAATGCAGTTTTGCTTATATGGTTCCTCATAGGCATGGCCATCATTTTCGGGGATCTCTGGATCCCCATCATCCCATACCTCAAGCATGGCTCTAACATTGTTGGCGACCCCGTCCTCTTCATGCTGTCCCTCGTGCTGTTCCTCTCGATACTGTGGAACATTTCATTCTATCCGGAGTTTGTAAAGTGGTTGTGAGCCAGAGCG
>CBDVER010000451.1:0-2004 GCA_965373055.1 uncultured Thermoplasmata archaeon | reverse complement strand
GTACGAGGGACAGATGATACCAGGATCCCTCATATACAGCATGACAACGGCAAGGGATGGGACCTACATACTCTTCAGCATGGGCGATCTGGGGGTCGGCATTATCCGCTGCTCAGACCATTCCTACAGGACATTGTTATGGGAGATCGATGACCCCTACGCAGGCACCTACCTGCTCCCGTACTTCTACGGAGGGCTAGATATTGCTTACTGCCCCGATACGGATACCGCATGGGTCGCCGGTATGACCGGCATCCTGTTCTTCGGTCCGGATGATACTATCCATCCGGATGGGGGAGGGGGAGGAGAAGTGGATAGGATCGAGCCTCAGAAGGTCGATATGGTCTTCCTGTACACGGTCGAGAAGGGCGAGGAGGACGACTATGATAGCAGCGAGGATGTGGACAGCGAGACCAGGCTGGGGCCGCGGGATATGCTTCACATATCCGCCTACATCTACGATACCGACATACCCATCGACCACATGGAGCTGAAGATCATCAAGGAACCAGGCGGTGAGGTCGTCTACGAAAAGGAGGAGGAAGGCTCCATGATATCCCATGAGCAGGATGTGAAGGAGCTCCCCACTTCCAGGTACACCGTCAAGGTCCTGGCAAAGGACGCCCAGGGGAATACCATATACGAGGATGAGTCCACCTTCTATGTGGACAACCCCGTCTCCAAACCGATAGTGGGCGCCGTGGTAGGTGCCGGGATCGCCCTCACCGCAAGCCTCGGGGCGGGCATAGCCATATCAACGCTCGGGGCCGGAGCGGCATCTGCAGCAGGGGGGGCCGCATCTTCCGCGGCCGCGGGAGCGGGCTCATCCGCATCTTCGTCAGCCGCGGGAGCATCGTTCTCGTGGAAGAACCTCCTCTTCGGCTTCGCCTCCGAATACGGCGAGGAGGCCCTCAAGGAGAAGACCGCTCCCAAGGACCGGTTCCTCGACCTGAAGGGGTCGTTCATCACAAAGCGCGAGGTGGTGGCGATGCTGATCTCGGTGATCGTGCTGGTAATTGGTTTCGGCTACGTTGAGATGATGTCAGCACTTGCCCCCAACAAGATGATCGAGGTGCTGGGTATTCCGTTGTTCACACTGCCGAACTTCTCCATTATGTCCTTTCTCATGGTCGTCCCCGTGGTCCTCTTCACATCGGCCCTGATCATCCTCACCATCGAACTCGTAGAGGAGCTTTCGGCAAAGATGATCGGCCTCTGGTCCGAGTTCAGGATCTGGCCCATCGGACTGCTCACCCTCCTGATCTCCTCGATCTTCCTGATGCCCATAGGATATCCGGGCAAGGCCGTCCCGAAGGGAGAGGTCAAGATCACGAACCGGATGGAGGCGTTCATCTCCTCATGCGTACTGATGTCGATACTGGCGATGATGTTCCCGTTCGAGATCGCGTTCCTGATCGGGGACAGCATGAAAGCGGGGCTGCCGGCGGACCTCCTGACCTCCTTCGGGATGATAGGCATAACGATGTGCGTGATGATGTTCGCCTACTCCGTGTTCCCCATCGTGCCAATGGACGGCAGGAAGCTCTGGAAGTTCAACAAGTTCTACCTCATCGTTATGCTCCTGTTCGGCATCACAACGTTCGGGCTCTGGTCGTTCAGGCTCTTTCCGAACCCATTGTTCTGGAGGGGGGACTACGTGATATACATCCCGACCTGGATACTTGCGTCTTTGTTCATGGTGATCAGCTCACTTGCCATGATCTGCCTGATAGGGCTTGTGATCCTCGGGTTCACCTTGAAGAGCTGGGATGACCCAGAGCCCAAAACGAGGGCCAAAAAGAGAGATATCGAGGAGTGATCACCTACCGATCACCGAGTTCCTCAGGTAGAGTCGGTACTTGGATATCACCTGGGAGAGGTCCGCAAGCCTCAGGGCAGATCGATTTATCACGAAGAGGCTCTCCATTATCTCAACGTAGGTCACGGATGAGAACAGACCCACGCCATCCTCGGTACAGGCCGGTGCCATCCTCTCTATCTTCT
>CBDVER010000450.1:0-2006 GCA_965373055.1 uncultured Thermoplasmata archaeon | reverse complement strand
ACCCTGAGATATTGCGAACCAGATCCAGGGGCCCGCGAGGGCGGATATCGGGGCAACCCGATGTCCAATCTCAATAAACCCTCTGGAACAGAAGATCTTCGTGACGGAATCGGGGCAACCCGGGACTCGAACGATAACCTCCTGTTGACGTACGATCCCTCGCTTAAAAACATGCATGGCCGGACTTGTCCGGACCCCATGTCAGCAATGACATGGATGTTTGGGTTTTCAGGCCAATGGGGGATGCGGACCCGTCCGCATCCCCCATTGTACTTTGTGGTGTTCTTACCCGTTCATCGGTGAATCGAGGTGTGGGTTTTTTATACCTCCTCTCTCTTGGTCAAGGCGGTGGCATAATGTTCTCAAAGAGGATAAGGAATGTCGAACCATCAGCAACGGTCCAGCTTTCGAACAAGGTGAAGAGGCTAAAGAACCAGGGTTTGGATATCCTCTCCTTCACCCTTGGGGAGCCCGATTTCAACACACCTCAACATATCATTGATGCTGCCAAGAAGGCGCTGGATGAGGGAAAGACCCATTATACCTCATCCCTTGGCATCCCGGAATTGAGAGGGGCCATAGCAGATAGATACGGTCGGCAGAACGGGATAGAGATAACCTCCGATAACGTGATAGTACTACCCGCCAAGTTCGCGCTGTATTCCGTGATCCAGTCCACCATCAACAAGGGCGATGAGGTGATCATCCCCAATCCCGGGTGGGTATCGTATGGGCCGATGGTCCAGCTGGCCAGAGGCGTACCGATCAAGGTGAAGATGACATATGATGACGGTTGGGGCCTGACCGCGGAGAGCATCGAGGCTCAGCTCTCCTCCAGGACCAAAGCGATCATATTGAACACCCCTGCAAACCCCACCGGCTCCGTACTGGACAAGGATACGTTGAAGGGGATCGCGGACCTTGCCGATGACCGGGACCTATTGATAATATCGGACGAGATCTACGAGGACCTGGTCTATG
The DNA here is from genome assembly GCA_965373055.1 of uncultured Thermoplasmata archaeon. Classification (GTDB taxonomy): domain Archaea; phylum Thermoplasmatota; class Penumbrarchaeia; order Penumbrarchaeales; family Penumbrarchaeaceae; genus JAGLEG01. The sequence goes on along the minus strand of CBDVER010000450.1, from coordinate 1,025 downwards.
ACGGCATGGAGCACTTCTCCATAGGATCCCTGGACCATGTAAAGGATAAGACCATCACTGTTTCGGGGCTCTCCAAGAGCTATGCCATGACCGGATGGAGGATCGGGTGGATGGTCGCTCCGAAGGAGGCGATCAAGATGGTGAACAAGCTCCAGCAGCATTCGCTGACGTGCATGCCGCATTTCATCCAGATGGCGGCGGTGGCCGCCCTGGAGCATGGAAGGGAGCCCGTCCTTCAGATGAGGGACGAGTTCCAGAAGAGGAGGGATATCCTCATACCCCTCCTGAACGGGATAGATGGGGTCTCCTGCGAGGTCCCCAAGGGGGCATTCTACGCCTTCTTCAAGGTGGACATCGGCTTCAACTCGATGGACCTTGCGGACATGCTTCTGTACAAGGCCCACGTCGCCCTCACCCCGGGCTCTGCCTTCGGCTCGATGGGGGCAAACCACATGAGGATGTCGTATGCCGCATCAAGGGAGAACATCATGGAGGGAGTTCTCAGGATATCCGATTTCGTGGACGGGTTCCGGAAGGATCGTTAATGGTATCCCCATCCATGACCTTGACCACCTCTGCCTCCACCGTATAACGATCGAAATTTTGGTCTTCATGGAGATCCTCATATTGCCTCGATAGGCCATGGTCGGTCCTTTCATGGTCTCTCTTTCCCCTCCGTATGAGGAGAAGGTAGACGCCAACGGCCAGGGCGGAGATGGCGCCGATCAACAGGACGACTGCCGGATGGATAGACCCGCCATCCACCACGATCGTGATGGAGCTCTTCCCTATGTTCCCCGCCTCGTCCCTGGCCTCGATGGTGATGATATGGGCCCCCTTGGGGAGGTCCAATTCGATGACGCTACTTACTGTCCAGTCAACAAGGACCCTATCCCCCTCGGTAAGCCTGAACATGATATTGGATGTTCCATCCCTGGTATCGGATAAGGTAATCGATCTCCTCCCTCCTCCCAGGTCTCGTATGCTTGCGGATATGGAGGGTTCCTCGGTATCGACCTGGAATG
>CBDVER010000449.1:0-2007 GCA_965373055.1 uncultured Thermoplasmata archaeon | reverse complement strand
GGCCGAGTACGTGGGCGTCACTGTGGTTCAGGACAACGGTAAAATCCGCGGTTTCCAGGTCTATCGTGACCACCTTGAACGTGTCCGGCATATCCTCCTCATCGATCTGTTTGATCTCTTTTTTCATGATCTTCCCCTTCTTTTCGATATATCATGGAATGTGTATTTCTACGTTTTCCTCCGTTGATGTCACAGCCATGAGAAATGGCCGACCAGATCGGAGGGGATCAGATCATCTATCCGTCTCCCCGCATTCTCAGGTGGTATCGGGCCCCTCTCCGTTATTATGAAGTTGATGAAGCGGGCAGGTGTCACGTCGAATATGGGGTTTTTGAATTTCACCCCCTCCATATCCTCGACCCTGAGCGGGTCCGCCACCTCCTCCGGCCCCCTATCCTCTATCACAACGTCCGCACCCGCATAGGCCGTCGGTGAGAACTTGTAAGTCTCGGCACAGGTGTGGAAAGGTACGGAGTTCTCCCTCGCGGATAGGGCGATCTGGGAGGTTCCGATCTTGTTGATCAGGTCTCCGCATCGGGTTATCGTATCTGCACCAACCATGACGATATCCACATCCTTCATGACGTGGTTCACCGCCGAATCGACGATCATGGTAATGGGGACGCCGTTTCCGGCCAGCCATCTCGATGTGATATGCCCCTGCCTCCAGGGCCTCGTCTCCGTGTTGATGACCCTCCTGACCTTTCCGAGCTTGAACCCCTCGTATATCGCCGAGAGGGCTGCAGAGGAGTTGCAGTGGGTGAGAACGGTGGCATCGTCGGGGATCAGGGCAGCCCCTTCCCTGCCTATACTTTCAACGGAATCCCTGGAATGGGTGACGAAATCCTCTGATCTCTTGATCACATCCTCTCTCAGCTCTTCAGGGCCATCCAACGACGTCATTCCAGAGAGGGTAAGGATGATCGCGTTCCTTAGGGATACCGCGGTGGGCCTTGTGGAAAGGAGCGTCGATGCCGCCTCCCTGAGGTCGGAGGGAAGGTTTACCAGGTTGTCACAGCCATACGCCAGTTCTCCAAGGGCCCGGGAGGCCGCCCTCCCGATCCTTCCCGCGCCCCGCACCCTCATGCTGAGTATATCGTCGGCGGTGCGCTCTATGGGTCCGGATCCTTTTCCATCCATCTCCTATCCTCCAAGATCGTATCTGGCCAGTGGGGTCAACGGGTGCTGAACATCTCACCGTGGCCTGGGATGATGTAGTCGCAGTAGGTCATCAGGTCCCTCAATGATTTGATGGAGGTCACACGCTCGCGAACGATCCCCTCCTCATCCTCCTTCCTGAAGGCATCCATTATGGATCTGACCTGGGGGTTGTCGCCGCTGTCAAGTGCGTATCCGACAATGCCCACTATCTTGCCCGCCAGGTGTTTCGTATCCGGGTCCAGAAGCTCCTCTCTTGACGGCAGGTGGACCAGGAGTACCAGCGTACCCGGTGCAGGAAAGGGGAGCCTTACGAGCTTGAGGTATCTGTCGATCCAATGATACGGGGTGCCGATCATCACCTTCCTCACCGCTCCCAGGGTCCCACCCCACTCCTCCTCACGTATGTGCTGAAGGGCATTTACAAAGATACGGTCGTTGCCGTTGAAGTTGGAGCTCGCCCTGGTCGTGACCAACACATTCACCTTTTCCAACGGGACCGATATCTGCCTCATCCGATCCCTGATATCCTGTTCCTGGTCCTGGGAACCCGAGTCCACGGAGACGGTGTTGGTGGATGTCTTGACCAGTGTGACAGACGTTCTCGAGGTGGAGCTCCCCCTCCTGCCCGAACCGATTATCACCGGCACTATCGACATCTTTCTGGTCCCGAATTCATTGTTATGCTGCTGAACCTCGCCGTCATCCCCCACGTTTTTTACGGACATTCCGAACCCCCATGTTAACGATCTATGGACTGGAAGGCTGCGGGGCCTTTTTATCTTTTACCCCCTCCCTCACCTTTACGGCGACTCCCGCCCTCGCCTCGAGCATCAACCTTGAGGATGC
>CBDVER010000448.1:0-2019 GCA_965373055.1 uncultured Thermoplasmata archaeon | reverse complement strand
ATGAAGGATGACATCTGGATACGGGATGAGTATTCATGTCGTTTCTGCGGCGACACCATTGCCCGCCACGAGCTGACCGTCACCTTTCTCGTCCCCCCGGAAAAGGGGGGCCACAGATCCCTTGCAAATGTCGTCTCGAAATGCCCAAGGTGCATCAGGGAAGGGGTGATACGGCCCATATCGGATGGAGAGGAGAGGAACGTCATGAACCTCATGAGGGACCTGCTCGCCGTGGAGAAACCCACGGAGGAGATGGAGGTCGAGCGGGACCTCGAGGAGGAGGTCAAGGAGCTCAACTACCGCCTGATATCCCTATCAGAGGAGAACCGCTCCCTGATGGAGGAGATGGACAAGAAGACCTCCCTTGCGATCGCCTACAAGAAGAAGCTGGAGCGGTCCCAGCACGATTACGATAACCTCAAGAGGCGGCAGAGCAGCGACGTGGAGATGAGGGACAAGAACGGCCTGAAGGACCTGATCATGGGCATCATAGATACCGTGGACAACATGGAACGTGGGGTGGCTGAAGCCGGAAAGCTGGGGGATAGCAGGGAGATCTCCTCCCTCATCAGCGGGATGAACGTGACCCTCAAGTCCCTTCTGCAGGCCCTGAAGAACAGCGATGTGAAACGGATCGATCCACTGGGAAAGCCGTTCGACCCGAAGGTCCATGAGGCCCTGAAGACGATGGTGGAGGAGAGGGCTTTTGAGAACACGGTAATAGAGGTGGAATCGGCTGGATACATGCTGGGAGATAACCTCCTTCGACCTGCAAAGGTGGTTGTATCAAAGGGGGGAGAAAAACGGCCAAGGCCGGAGGAGGAGGTGGAATGGGACGAGGAGGAGGACCTGTGGGGTGACCTGGCGAAGGATATCGAAGAGGAGCTCGAATGGGAGGAAGAGTAGGTCCAGTCCTAAGCTATTTTTTCTTTTTTGAGCTCCTCTTGAAGAGAAGGATGGTCCCGCCCTTGATCTCCACCACGGTCGCCTTGACCTTTTGTGATAGGTCCTCGATATCCTCCTTCCAGGTGGATGAGGCACCCATCGATCTGAGCATCTTCACCTTGATGAGCTCATGTTTCTCAAGCTGCTTTCTGATCTCTGACTCCATGTTCTCTGTAAGTCCCGCCTTTCCGACGATAACCGTGGGTTTGATAGAGTGCCCTTTTTTGATCAGCTCATTTCTCTCCATTTGATCCCTCCATGGGCTTTTTGGGTTTGAACGGGAATCTACGGACCTCCCCGCAGTCAAGGCAGGTTATGATATTACGCCCATCGTGTATGCGGACCCTGGCGTTCAAGCCGGGTATCAGCGGGGACATGCATCCCTTGCACGTGGACCTTTTAAGATGTGTGGGGATCCTCCTTGTGGTCCTCATGGAGATCCTCCTGGCCATGGTCGTGTATCTCCTTGCCCTCTCGAGGTCGCCGGAGCGGAGGCTCTCAAATGAGAGCTCGTAAAGCCTGTGTATCCTCTCCCCTGCCACGGAGAGCAGGAGTGGGTGCTTCTTACCCCGTCCGGTACGGCGCATCAGCCGTGGATGAGGGACCCATTATTTAAAAGGAACCGTTTGTTGAAGAGCTCACTCCTCGAACTCATCCAGCTCCTCTACCTCTTCGATCTCCTCCAGCTCATCCTCGCTGTACTCCTCCAGGTCGCCTTCGGTGAATTCCTCGATCTCCTCGGTGACCTCTTCCGGGGCCACTACCTTTCTGCGCCTGGGTTTTTGCCTCTTCTTGGCCGCGGCTTTCCCCGGTTTCCTGGTCGCTGCCTTTCTCTTCCTCTTGGCCGGAGGTGCCTCCTCCTCATCTTCGGAGGGGATCGTCAGCTCCACCATATTGGATCCCCGGGCCCTGAGCGCCTCCTCCCCGCCCAGTATGCCAGGTGCGGTCAATACCGTATGCTCGGACCCCGTGCCACCCTCGACGACCATGCCGGTCGGGTCATATTCGTCATCGTAGTCCGGTATCTCCTCCTCTTTTTCCTCCTCCTCTTTTTCCTCCTCCTTCTTGCGACTT
>CBDVER010000447.1:0-2020 GCA_965373055.1 uncultured Thermoplasmata archaeon | reverse complement strand
CGATCACATCCGAACAGGCCCAGGGGCAGGGCAGGATCAAAGGCCTAAAAGAGACGCTTGAAACGTCGAGAGATCAGCTAAGTGAGAGATCCGGTGAGGAGAAGGAGAGGGTCGCGGAGATAGAGGAACTCTCCAGGGGCATAGAGGCCCTTGACGAGGAGATAGAGCAGCTTGAAGGCGTGGTCAGGGATCGGATAAAGGATAGGGATGAACTGACGGAGGAGCTGGACAAACACACGCCCAGGGCGATCCGGGACTCCCTTAAAGAGCTCCGCTCCAGCCTGGACTCCCTTGGCCTGGAGAAGGCCAACATAATGGAGAAGACACACGAGGACGGGGCACAGCTCACGCTTTTTCACGAGAGGGCGGAAGGCCTCAAAAAGAGGGTGCTGGAGATCGCCAGGTCCATCGAGGCCTCCAGCTCCGAGGAGAAAAGTGCGAAGGTCAGGGAGGAGCGTTCCCGGAAGGAGGTCAGGGCCCTTGAGACCGTCCTTGGCTCCATCAGCGAGAAGACAAAAAAGTTCTACGATCGCCTCAATGAGCTCAACAGGAAGGCCGAGAGGAACCTGGCCAACAGGGAGAACGCCAGAAAGGATGCGATGTCACAGGATAGCATCATGATCACCCAGAGGACCAATATTCGAACGGCCGAGGATAGGCTTGCAGAGATCCTGGGAATGCTCCAGAGGTTTCAGGACATCGACATCGGAGATCCGCCCTACGATAATGAGAGGGATCTCATGAGGAACGTGAGACAGCTGGAGTCCATACTTGAGAACGCGGGCAACGTCAATCTCAGGGCGCTTGAGGAATACGAGGAGAAACACGCCAAGAAACAGGAGATCGGGGAGGAGCTCAGGGCCCTGGAAAAGGAGAAGCTGGAACTTGACAAGATCATAGATGAGATCAACGGCAAGCGAACGGAGGAGTTCGTCAAGGCATATGAGGGTATAGACGAGAACTTCAGGAAGATCTACTCCCATATATCGGGAGAGGGTGAGGCGTATTTCGAGCTGGAGAACCCGGAAGATCCACTATCGGGTGGATTGATCATCCGCGTGAAACCTCCGGGGAAGAAGATGACCAGATTGGAAGCTCTGTCAGGTGGAGAGAAATCCCTCACCTCCATGGCGTTCATATTCTCCATTCAGGCGTGGGACCCATCCCCGTTCTACCTCCTGGACGAGGTGGACCAGAACCTAGATGCGGTGAATGCGGAGATCGTCGCCAAGATGGTGAGGGAGAATTCCGAGTTCGCTCAATTCGTCATGATCTCTCTCAGGAAGATAAGTTTAAAGGAGGCGCACCACCTTTATGGTGTGACGATCCAGAACGGCGACTCCGTCGTCCTGGGCCAGGTCGACCTCAAAGAGGTGGATGCCTACGAGAAGGCATCAAAGGCCGCAAAGAGGAAAGAGAAGGAGAAAGGCAAGGTGCATAAAGGAGGCCGAACATGATCAGAGGCGAGGCGGCCAACGCCCCCAGACAGCTGACCCTGGACGTTGAGGAGGAGGTCTTCAGGCATCTCCTTTTCCACAAGTCCCTCATCCAGGATGAGGGCGATATGTATCAGAGGCTCGATACGTACCTGGGCGTCCTGCACGATATGAAGGAGGGCGTCCACGTCACCATCAAGGAGCCCTACTCGAGGTCCATTGCCATGATCCTCGAGCTGGCGGTGGAGGATTACCTGGACCCCTGGGATGTGGATATCCTGAGGTTCTGCAAGCTCTTCATCAAGAAGATAAGGGGCCAGGATGGGATCGACCTCATGGTGACCGGGAAGCTCATAAGGATGGCCTATACGGTCCACCTGATGAAGAGCAACAATACGCTGATAAAGGCGGAGATGGGCGACGAGGAGGAACCCTTCCACGAGGAGCCGTTCTACGACTGGATGGAGGATGACGAGACCTTCGAGGTCACCAGAAAGATCATCAACGACCAAGAGCCGATCATATCCGAATCTATACTCCATAAAGGGGACAGGCCCGTTACGCTCGTGGACCTGCTGGATGCG
>CBDVER010000446.1:0-2027 GCA_965373055.1 uncultured Thermoplasmata archaeon | reverse complement strand
CCGCTTTTGGATGAAAACGTGATCGGATCTGAAGAATAAATTAAAAATTATTTTTTAACCTTGATTTATTCACCTCCCCATTCAATCCCAAAACTTATCTACCTTGGCCACACTGGATAATCGGGTATCGATTTGACCGTTATCGTACAGAATCCGCTTGATGTGATAATCGCACTGGATATAGAGGGTGAGATCTCCGGGGAGGCCATGTTCCACCTGGCAGACGCCATGGATGGATACGAGATAGAGAAGGGCCTGGAGAACAAGCTGGTAGTTGATATCATCGAGATATCCTCCGCCGGCGTGTTTGCCGTACACGTGATGCCCCAGCCGAAGCTTACCTACGACCAGATAAGGGAGTTCATCAACGACATGGTCACAACCGCCCTCAAGAGGGAGGATATACCGGCGGATTCCTACAAGGTGAAGAAGGTGATGTTCCGCCCCGCAACCATGGGCGCCCCCTCGGAGACGGTGGAGGGGCTCGATGAGCTCAAGAAGAAGGTGGATACCCTCTGGAAAGGCTTCAGAAAGGAGGATATGAAACCCTATGTATGATCATCTCCCGGGGGAGCCCCATGACCTCCGATGAGGAAGGAGGATGGGAGTACCGTTTCGAGACGATCGACGGTGCGGCGAGGTCCGGATATCTTATCAAGGAGCAGAGCAGGCTCCGCCTCCCGGCCATTCTCGACCTCAAGAACATGGGCGGGGACTCACCCCTTTCGGTGGGGACCTCATCCGGCCCCACGTGGGAAGGGGTTGAGATCCAGGTGAACAGGTCGCCTGGAGATCTGGATCCATTGATCTCGGATGCCCTGAGGGATGCGCTGAAGGGGATGCGGATATCCGATATGGGCGGAGCAGTTGATTTCTGGAAACTGGACATAACGTGCTCAACCGGGGGGAGATCTATGAAACTCCCCGTACTCGACGTTCCGCTGTCGGCCATGCTGGAACAGGATGCCAGAAGGACAGCGGGCCTCCTGGGCATTCTGGCGAAAGAGAGGGCGGGACACGGTCCGATCTATCTGCCCGGCGCCGCGGGAGGGGAGAACATGGAGCTCCTCTTCTATATGGGCGTCGAGATATTCGACACCTCCCGATCCCGGCTTGACGGATTGGAGAGGATCTACTACACTCCAACAGGGACCCTCTCATGGGAGGAGGATAGCAGGGAGATAATGGGATCGAACATCTGCACCTGTGAGGCCTGCATTGCCCTGTCCGATGGCGAGCTCCGTAACGCGGGCACCCTTCTTGGCCGCCACAACTCGGCGATGCTCGGAAGAAGGCTGAAACTCGCCTCCATCCATCTGGCACGGGGCACGCTGAGACAGCACGTATCGGGGCTGATCTCCGGGTCCCCGCGCCACGCCACGATGTTCCGGCTGTTCGAGGAGCTGAACGGAGACCTCCTCTCGGAGTATGCGCCCACCTGGAGAAAGAGGGGAAGGCCCCGCCTCTCCTACAGGGAGGACCTCAGGTCCGGGGAGTTCACATGCTGGGAGGGGAGGCTCATCAATGATTACGTTCCCCCTCAATGGAAGGATATCCTCATGCTGCTCCCATGCTCCGCAAGAAAGCCGTACTCCCTCTCGAGAACCCATATGAGGATCGCCGACAACCTTGGGGATATCAGGAAGTGGAGGGATCGGGTCCATCGGGTTGTCATCACCTCACCTCTCGGAGCGGTGCCCATGGAGCTGGAGGAGCTGTATCCCGCAGCGTATTACGATCTTCCTGTGACCGGAAGGTGGTATCCAGAGGAGATCGCCAGGACCAGGAGGATCGTACGATCCCTGGTGGAGAAGGGGTCCTATAGGGAGATAATATCATTCCACATGGAGGGCGCGGAGTTCTTCGGCGATGAGCTGGAGGGGGAGACCCTTTACGGCCTCCCTTTCACCGATCCGTATTCCACGTCAGGGGACCCCATTCAGACGCTGAAGGGGAAACTGACATCGATCCTTGGGGCCGATGGAAACGAGGGCGTCCCATCCAACTGCGAGCTTTCCGAGCAGCTG
>CBDVER010000445.1:0-2028 GCA_965373055.1 uncultured Thermoplasmata archaeon | reverse complement strand
TCTATTCCTATGATCTTTCCCATTTCTTGTCACCTCTTTTTCTTTTTCTGTATGCCCTTTTCATCGGGTTTTCTGTTAACTATCACCTGCGATGGCCTCAGCGCATCCGTCTTGTAGAAGAAGCCGGCCACCTTCTCATCGGTAATGATATCATCTTCAATTTTTGGGTCGCTGGATTGGCCGACCGCCTCATGGTACAGGGGGTCGAAATGCTCTCCAAGGGACCTTATCCTCTTGATCCCTATGCTGTCGAATAGCCCTTGCACCCGCACCTCCACCATCTCCAGCCCTTTCAGGATGTTCTCCGATGTGCTCCTGGGGCACTCCGACCGTAGGACCGACTGCCTCGCCCTGTCGAAATCGTCCAGAACCTCGATAAGGCCCATGGAGATCTCCCTGATCTTCCTGTCCGCGATCGATTCCTTCTCGCCCTCATGCCTTCTCTTGAGGTTGTGAAAATCCCTCTGAAGTATGCGGGTCCTCTCCTCGAGCACTCCCTTCTCCCCCGAGACCTTCTCCAGCTCTGCGATGAGGGCGCCAAGGTCCCTCTCGACCTCCTCGAGTGCCTCTATCTTCACCGATCCGTTCATCAGGGGAGGCGCAGGCTCACCGCTTCCCGCCCGGGGCCCCATCCGTTTCACCTCTACCTCCAGGACCCCCTGGGAGTAGGCCACCACCACGTTCTCCGGGTCGGGATCGAAGGGCATCACCTGTATCGTCTTGAAGCTGCCCCTGCTTCCCTTGCCGACCACCGTGATCAGGTCCCGGGACACCTCCATCTTGATCGAGTCCTGCGGGACGCCGGGAAGCTCCACTATGAGCTTCGCTCCTGCCTCCGTCTCCACGATGTCGGCGAATGGCTCCCTGAACTCCTCTTTTGCTTCGGCCATTGTTATCAACTCGTATACAACTTGAAGTTGTAATCCTATTGTTATACAGTAGACGGGTTTGGCATATATACTTTTTGTCTTAAACGATGGGAAAGGATGAATTATATCCTCTTCGATAGGAGCCCATGGCATCCGGAACCATGGTGATCATATTGATGGTGCTGATGATCGTCTGCGTGCCCCTGACGATAATCGCCAGGAACGCCTGGCGCAATCGAACCCTCACTTTCATCTTCGCCATCACAGGCATCGGATCGGTCATCGCCCTGACCATATTGACATGGTGAGATCTTGACAGAAAAGAAGAAGATGATGGATTCACCCAGGAGAAAGGGGCCCGACCCGAGATGGATATATCCCACCAGAGCAGATGTCAAATGCACGTACAGGGATGGTATCGCTGTTCTGGAATATCCCAAGAGCTACTCCCCTCTGGAGAGAAAGCTTCACGGAATTCTTGGAGGGCCGATGAACATCAGGCGCCCTCTTGACGATATCGGGACGCTCCTATGGGAGATGGCGGATGGGGAGAGAAGTCTGCTGGAGATCTACCTCAAACAGCAGGAGGAGTTCCACGAGAGGGTGGAGCCCGTCGACAAGGTGGTGGGTGGGCTTCTCGAGACCCTGCTGACCCTGGGGCTGATGGAGCTCCATTACAGGCCGGAAGGGGAAAAGAAGGCGAGGAGGATAGTGGTCCGGGAGGTTGAGCAATAGGCAGCATGGCACGGCATTTATAGTTACATCCCAACATTGACAGATTAAATAGGATCCCAGCCTGTCAATTTTGGGAGAGACCTCACTTTGACACCTATCATAAACTCATATGTAGAAGTTAGGTTATATAAATACAACAATGTTTTTATCGCTCCTGTCTTTATCTTCGCACACCATGGCCCGGGCCGTTTGCCCATCCGGTGATAAAATGGAACATAAATACAATCTATGGAGGTCGATGATAGCGGCCTTTACTATGCTGATCCTGGTGATGACCATCCTTCCCATGTCCGGAAGTGTACAGGGAAGGAGCGTCCTGCCTGCGGGCCAGTCAGGTGCGAGCTACAAGGATATGACCCCCATCGATAAGGTGGTCCTTGTGAACCACGACCGGGACGGATATTTCGACGATTACGCGTTCATC
>CBDVER010000444.1:0-2030 GCA_965373055.1 uncultured Thermoplasmata archaeon | reverse complement strand
GCGAACATGAGCACTGCAAAGCCAAGTGCGGTGGTTGCGGCTGCGCCCAGAAGTGCTGTTCCTGTGGATGAGATCGTATCCGCTATGGCATCTTCAGGCCCTTTACCGATAGCCCTTTCCTCCCGGTACCTGTGAGTGATGTGGATCGAATAATCCACCCCCACCCCGATCGAGATGGCGCCTATGAGGATCGTTACCACGTTGAAATCGTATCCCAGGAGATACATCGAGCCGAGGATCCAGGTGGTGACAAGGCAGACCGGGATCATGGTGACAATGCCGAACTTGATCGACCTGAAGGCAAACAGCAGTATAATGAAACAGACTGAAATACATATCAGGATCGAGGAGATCATGGTCTCGGTAATGGCCGCCAACACGGTGTAGATAACGATCGGCTCGCCGGTGACGACGCAGTTGATCATGCCCTCATCCTCCAATCTCTCAAGGGGAAGGGAATCCTCCTCCAGCTCGTCCTTGACCTCCTTCTCCTTTCCCTCGCTGTCGGAGGCCTCGAGCCATATCACGGTCCCGTCATAATCGCCATCTTGACCCCTGTGAAGGACGTGCCGGATGTCATCAGATGAGATATTGCCTATCCCGTTCTCATAGAGGTGATCGAAGACCTTGACGACCCCCTGAGCTGAATCCGGTATCAGATCCCCGTTCCCATCCGTCGCTCCCAGATCATCCCTGAGGGTGGAGTTCCGCATTATCTCGAAAACGTACTGGCAGATGTAGATGACCGGGAGCTCCCCCCCGACGGCGATCAGGTGTTCATCGCCTTCCATATTCCCGACGGTCTCATGGAGGGCCATCAGCACCTCCGGATCGGCCACCTCGCCCTCAACGAGTATCATCGCCTTTTCCGTATTGCCCCGGACAAAATGTTCCTCCATCATGTCCATTGCCCTCCACACCTGGGAATCCTCCTGAAGCACATCCCCCAGGGAGAACTCCGTTCCCACCTGAAGGGCCCCAAGGATGGACCCTCCGGTCAGTATCAGGACCACGGGAATGACCAGGAACGGCATCTTTGCAATTCGAAGAATTCCGCGGGATGGGATAGCGGCGATCCTCCGGATCCGAGGATTCTCTTTTCCAAGTTCCCTCCCCTTTTCCATTTTCCAGGGGATCTTTCTATCTATCAAGGACCTGAGGGCCGGCACGAATATCCCCATGATGACGAATGCGGAGATTATGCCGATGCCTATGACCAGCCCGAAGTCACGGACCGCCAGGAGGCCCGACAGGACATTGGAGAAGAAGGCCACAGCGGTGGTGACGGTGGCAAGCAGTATGGCCGCGCCTATATGGGTGATGCTCGTTTCGACGGCCGCTCCGGGATCAACCCCCTTCTCCATCTCCTCCCGATATCTGTGAAGGGAATGTATCGCATAATCTATTCCCAGCGCCAGGATCAGGATCGGGGCGAAGAAGGAGAGCATGGTCATCTTCAGCCCTATCAGGCCGGTTATCCCGAACATCCAGAGAAATACCATGGGGATACCTATGACGGATATCAGAACGTCCACCACCCTTCTTCGCAGGCTGAAAAAGAGCACTATGACTATCAGGGCGAGGCTGATCGGTAAAAGGGTACGGCCATCTTTCATCCCCTCCTCCATCTCCGTTTCAAAACCTGCAAGAACTCCCACCCTGGTCTCTTTGAGGTCATTCCCGAACACCGCATCTTTCACCGCCAGCTGTCCCTCCTCGTTCTCGGGCCCAAGGGAAGAGATCAGTGTATTGTTCAGCTGCACAACGATCATGGCGGCCTTCGCCCTGTATCTCCCACCATCCTTTGCAAGGTCCTTGGACATAAGCGCCCTGAGCTGCTGTATCTGAAGCGAGGTATTGATCGCCTCATCAAGCTGTGATCCGGACGCCCCTTCCAGGTCCGTCCCGAACACAAGCTCAAGCGTCTGGCCTATCGCATCCGCGATGCTTGTAACATTATTTGGATCCTCGATCAGAAACCGCTCCACATCCCCGTCCGATCTGATACTGTCCTCGATCCGGGATATCTC
>CBDVER010000443.1:0-2030 GCA_965373055.1 uncultured Thermoplasmata archaeon | reverse complement strand
GGTCTTTCTTGGGAACCTCCCCTGAACCCTTGAAGAGGCAAGGTAGGGTACGTATAGCATGAGGGCGATCAGGAAGGGGATCCCGAAACCGATCAGGGTTGGAAACGGGTCGTCGCCATAGATAAGGGCGATGACGATACAGGTACCGAAGAGGGCCATCATGACCACGTTGATCCTCGACATCCTGATTATCAAGTTCCCCTTCTTCAAATATACCCCTCAGAAATAATCCTTCAACGCCTTGAAGGAGATGCTTTTGGCGAAGATAACGAGCCTGTCACCTGGTTTAACGATCGTATCGCCTCTGGGGATCACAACGCCCTTTCCCCTGACGATCGCACCTACGAGGATGTTACGCTTCCTCAGGATGGATAACTTGTCTATTCGCCTGTTCGCCGATTTGGACCTGGGTTTGACCTTGATCTCCACCAGATGGACCTCACCCTGGTTCAGGATGGCCATCGATTCGAAATCCTTCCTGTGAAAATATTTCAATATGGTGGAAAGGGTAACCGATCTGGGCGATATGACGAGGTCAACGCCCACCTCTTCGAGCACGGATTTCAGATCGGGGCGGTCCACAAGTGCTATGGACCTTCTGGCACCGTACTGCTTGGCCATGAGCGAGGCCAGGATGTTGACCTCCTCCCTCCGTGTGACCGCGAGGAAGGTATCCGCCTCCGAAATACCCTCCTCCATAAGGAGGTCCTTGTCAGTGGGGGAACCCTGTATGACGAGCACACCTGGTAGGTTTTCGGAGAGTGCCGTGCATCTCTCCTCATCCTCCTCGATCAGTATCACCGAGATATCCCTCTCCTCCAGGATCCTGGCAAGATGATAGCCGACGCGAGACCCCCCGGCTATGAATACCTTCTGGATCTTGTCCCTGAGGTCCGTGGCCCTTGGCTTGCCCAGAATGGATACGACCTTCTTGGAGATGTTCTCCTCACCTTCCAGGGGCATTATGGCGATCACCCTGTCGTTCGGCTCCAGCTTCATGGAGCCACGGGGTATCAATACCTCCTCGTTCCGGTATATCGCCACCAGGTTCACCTCCCTGGGAAAACCCAGCTTCTTGACCTCCTTTCCAACGACGGGAGACCTCCGATCGACCCTGGTCTCGATCACGCGGACCATCCCCTGTCCGAAGAGAGGTGAATCGAGGAGAACGGGTATCGAAAGGATGTTGGACATGTGCGTGGCAGCGATGAGCTCGGGGCAGAAGGCGACCTCTATACCACAGTCCTTCAGGTCCTGGGTTGAGACCGGGTCCCGGATGTAATCCTCATTGTTGATCCTTGCCAGGGTACTGCACCCCCTGCTCCTTGCTATGGAGCACGAGGCCATGTTCACCTCGTCCAAAGAGGTTACGGCAATGAAGAAATCAGCCGAGTTGATGTATGCCTTGTTCAATGTGAACGGCGAGGCGGCATTTCCATGGACCACGAGAACATCAAGGTCCTCCAATTTTCTTGTCACCTTCGGATCTTTCTCTATAACCGTGACGTTATGGCCCTCTTCGGAGAGGGTCCTGGCAAGAAGATATCCAACATCACCCCCGCCGGCGATCACTACACTTTTCATCTGTTTCCCCTGTATCTGGAGAAACCATGACTCTAATAACCTTTTCCCATTGGGTGTAAATCTTGAAGATATAATATTCCGCATCGATGAGAATTCACGTCAGGTTGAGATGGGGATCCTCCCCTGAAAAAAATATAAACAAAAGATCTCCAAAAAAGGGTTCTTAGGGGTCCAACGGACGAACCCCTGTTAACTCCGCATAGTCAGCCTTCAAGAAGCCAGGAAGGCTGCTCCCCTTTATTATAACCCCTTCGCTCTACATGGATACTCCCATGGATTACCAATGTGATCGAGGCAGATTTCCCTAATTCATAGGCGACATATCATTATTTAATCCTTTGGGCATATTGTGATAAAATATCATGAATTATTCCAAATATTTCTGACAATTTATCAAAAAAACATCGCCCTTACATGAACTTGTTAAGGTCATGCTCCAGGAAGGA
>CBDVER010000442.1:0-2032 GCA_965373055.1 uncultured Thermoplasmata archaeon | reverse complement strand
CGTCCTTAGGTCCGGGTAACAATATATATATCGTCCCCTTCAATATCAACACGGTGGGGAGATGGCCAGATATATTCTTATGATCTGCATTCTGATGCTCTCGCTCATGACCTGTCAGGCTCTGGGTCCAGGGGACCCTGTGGGTGGATCCCCCGTTCGTCCCCCGGAGGTTTTGGGCAACAGCCAGAGGAACATAACCATACCCTATACCACTGAGGGGATCTCCCTGGACGGACATATCGGGCCCGGTGAGTGGCAGACGTTCAGGACCGGCTGGTACTTCGACGCATTCGACGGGAGCTCGTTTCGTGAATATTACGGGGAGGATGAGGAGTTCAGCGACCAGAATGACCTCTCCGTCACCTTCTACGCCCTGTATGACGACACCTATCTGTACTTCGGGGCCAACATCTCCGACGACGACATCGTTGTGGACAGCGGCTCCACCTTCTGGAGGGACGACGGATTCGAGCTGATGATAGACGGGGCCCATGACATGGACCTGGACCAGAGGGCCGATGACCCCTGGCCGGGCTTCGAGGATGGCTCCACCTTCCTCATCAATGCGGACAACTTCTGGCACCATGATTATTCCAACGGCACGCCATACGAGAGGTCGTTCAGCTGCGATGGCGACTGGCTGGCATACGCCAGAATGGTCCCCCAGGAGAACTACTATGTCGTGGAGATGGCCGTTAGGCTGGGCAGCATTGCCGACCCGGCGCCAAATTCCACAATAGGCCTGAACATTGGGGTCAACGATGACGATACCGGGGGGAACACCAAAACCGCTCTGAAATGGGCCGGTGAGATCAACGGGACCGGGGGTTTTCCCGCGTTCAAGAACGAGACGATGTGGGGGTCTGCCTTTCTCCAGACCTACGTGGAGGCCCTCCTCCCCAACGATATCAGGGTGGACGAGGATAGGGAGTTCCACATTTCAGGGAACCATACCCTTGGCAACCACCCCGACCTCTTCGCCGAAGGCAATTTCACCTGGACGCTGCCGATATACGGTGAGGCCGGCTGGAACAACGTCACGAAGTATGGGCTGGAGACCGCGTGGTCGTTCGAGGACCCCGGGAATTATCATATACTCCTGGAGGTCACCGATCCAGGCGGCATCAGTGACATCACATCCGTATGGATAACCGTGGAAGATGCCACCCCTCCCATCCTTTCAGCCGGGGATATCGTCGCCATGGAAGACGTACCCGTTCTCATCGCCCCGGAGATATACGAGGCTGGTTTTGTGGACCATGTGAACTGGTCTTTCCTCGATATGTCTCCGGAGGATATCACCTATGGTCTCCCATTTATCTACCACACATTCGAGGATCCGGGATCCTACCGGATCAGGGCGGATGTTGTGGACGGTTCCGGGAACCGCGCCAACATAACCATCAACATCACAATACTGGACAATACGGTTCCAGGGATAGTAATTATCGAAGATATGGAGGTCCTACTGGGCGATCTCGTCGTCCTTGACGCGACCGGCTGCATTGACGACAATCCACAGCACCCCGAACCCGAGTGGATCAACTACACCTGGAACCTCAGGGGGATAGAGATCGACGACTCTTTCCTCGTGAACGATACATTTCATGGCTTGATCGTTGATGTTCTGCTCGAGATCCCCGGCGAATATGCATGCGATCTCCTCATTGAGGATGGGGCCGGCCTCACCAATTCCACATCGTTCAACATATCCATCATGGATCTCACCCGCCCCGAACCTGAAATGGGTTTGCCTGACACGAGGGAGATCTCCGTGAACGTCTTGTACAATTTCACGTCGTATGGGAGCCGGGATGACGATCCGCTCCTTGCTGAGAGGGGGACCTTCCTCTGGAACTTCACCCACCTGGACCCCTTCGAACAGGTGATCGGAGGGAGGTCGATGGGCTCCTGGGAGGTCCTGAACAATACCGCGTATTTCTCATTTCCAGATTCGGGATATTGGCTCATTTCACTGATGGTCGCCGACCGTTCGGGCAACCATGACACCACGGATATCATCATCTACGTC
>CBDVER010000441.1:0-2071 GCA_965373055.1 uncultured Thermoplasmata archaeon | reverse complement strand
ATCGTACAGGATATATACCTATAATGACTTAGGGTATTAAGGTGAAATACATGGACGACGAAGATATTTATGCCACCTTTTCCCTCCTACGCAAGATGGTGGATGGGAGAGTTTACAGGGACCGGGACAATGTGATAGTATCCATTAAGGATGCATCACACGGAAATACGGCAGTCCACTCTTTTTCAGAGCTTCCCTCTGAAGAAGAAGCGAAAAAAGTAATCGAGCTCCTCAAAGAGAAACTCAAAAAGGGAGCGAAGAAAGTTCGCTCTTTTAGGAGGATCGAGAGGATTCTCGATCAGGAGTGATCTATATGAAAATGGAAATGACAGTAAGGCCCGAGTGGCTGGATGAGTTGGGGGCCCGCATGGGCCCGATGATGGAAGAAGTGAAAATCTTTCCCTCCCCACATGGGGGGCACTTGGATGTAAGGATAAGAATTGCTGCCCTTGGAGATGTATTTTTCTCTGGATATTATGGAGATACCTGGGAGGTCACTGTTACCCTTCCATCCTCCTGTACCGTGGAGGACTGGATGGCGATCTTGGCCTATGACTGCCGTACCCGTGCGGATCACGGGGAGAAGGTGGAATGAAAATGGGAAAGATAAAATGCGACAAGTGCGGAGCGACCACGACTGCCTTGGACTCGGGGTTCGACCCTGCCGTCCTGGGGATGACCTGCCCTTGTGGTGGGAACTGGAAACACACTATCCTCGATCACTCTGATGATGATCGTTTACCGTGGACGGATGGTGGTCACTCCCTTCAGCTCCACTCAGTGAACGGAGGTCCGGTCGTGGAGTTCCGTATCGAGGCCGGAAAGGCCCAGAGACGCATGACGTACAGCGACCCGAACTCGTTCCCTTCCTCGTTCTCAGCATGGGCGAACGTATCCGAGCGATACATTGCAGATGCAATCTCAATGGACTCGCCGTTCGGTCAATGGATCAAGGTGAGAAGATGAACGACCTGGACCCCGATACGGTCGAGCGGCTCCGTCACATTGCTTTCCACAATCACATGATGGTCAATGAATTGTTAATCAATCTCCTGGACTCCTTCGAGGATGAGCATAGTCCTGAGAAATAATTAAAACATTTTAAATATATTTAAATACCTTTACGCTGTTAAGGTGGTGGTGATAGACATGATCAACATCTATGTAATGTTCAAGCCCAACGGGAAGAAGGAACAGACCATCAGGAAGCACAAGGACGTCCGCAAGGTATCCATGCCCAACGGAGACAGGGAGGAGTTGATGATCGAGATTCCAAAGAAGGTCAACGGAAAGGGTAGGATCAAGTACAAGCTGAAGAACATCAAGAAGATCAACATCGTAATGGAGGAAGAATGATGACGAAGGCGAAGGTAATAAAGACGAACATGATCAGGATAGACGATGAAGAGCTGTTCAACCTCATCCATTCCTGGAGGGGTAAGAGACCAGGGTCGCAGATGTTCGAGTCTGCAGAGACGGCCATGAGGCGGAAGTTCAGAGACGTGGGGCTGATGTGAGAATGCACAACATCGCCTGTGAGAGATCCAGATCAGATGAGAAGAGATGCAGGTGTAGTTGTAAGGGTAGGTACCATGGAGCGATCCATCGCAGGTATCATAAATTCGAGGTGAAGAAAATGGGATATATAAAAATGGAACTTGATTTGAACGACCCTGACCTTGTCAGGCGTGCAGTTGAGATCATGCTAGGAAGGAAGATCGGTCTTGAGATATACACCAAGATCAATGAAAAGAAGGTCAACGATGTAGAGGAAGAGGAGCTTGTGGTCAAGCTGATATCTCCGAGGGGTGAGGTATCGCTGAGGGACCTGCTTCTCAAGGAAGGCATATCAAAGATAGCCTTCGAGAAGATGGGGGACGACCTACGGAATATGTCAGTAGACCCCGATATCCTCAAGGAAGGAGTCCAGATATTGAAGGGTGGTAGGATCACGGACAACGGTGACGGCACGGTAGACATCTCGGGAGGGGAGGGAGAACTTCGATATGATGAGTCAGTTCTTGAGGAGATGGAAGAAGTAGAAGAGGTGGAGATAGAAAGAGACCATGCC
>CBDVER010000440.1:0-2072 GCA_965373055.1 uncultured Thermoplasmata archaeon | reverse complement strand
ATAAATCACAGTTATAACCGTAAAGTATTTAAAGATCTTATTTCAACTTATCCTGCGGGTTTGGCATCCTTCCGAGCCTCTTTCTTATCCTTTTCATCTTTCTGAGATCCTTTTTGAAGGTGGGATAGAAACGGAGGAACATATCGGAGAGAAAGATGAACGGAACGGTGTAGGTCCTGATATACGAGCTGCCTGCGGGTCGGTCGAAATGGTTGATGGGGATCTCGGTCATGGACGCTCCCGCCATGTAGGCAATGGGCAGGATGAAGCGGTGGATCCCCCTGTATCCCGAGGGGTCGAACTTCATCTTGAGGGCAAGCTCCCTCTGAAAAGCTTTGAACCCCGAGTTCTGGTCCCTGATATCCATTCCGAAGAGGCCTGATATGAATAATCGGTTGTACGTTCGGGATTGGAACCTCCTCCACGAGTTATCGGCCCGTTTGTTCCTCCACCCGGAAACAACGTCCCAACCCTCTCCCATTTTCTCGAGGAATGCCGGGATCTCCTTCGCATCGTACTGCCTGTCCCCGTCCATTATTATCACGATGTCTCCCTCGGCATACTCGAAACCGTGGCGAATGGTCCATGCGCGGTTCCAGTTGTCGGTAGGATGGCCGTTCTCCGGGTCCGCACGGTGATGGAACGTCCTTACGTTCTCGTACTTCCCGGCAAGTCGATCGCATATTTCGGAACTGCCGTCCCCTGACCCATCATCCCCCAGAAGTATCTCTCCGTCTATCTCTCGCGTCCTGTAAACCTCGAGGATATCCTCCGTGAGGGGTATGATATTCTCCTTCTCGTTGTAGATCAGCAATACTGTCGTTACTTCAGGCAAGTCGATCCTTTCCCCCCTCTTTCCATTTTTGTTCTTTGCTCCTGCTCTTTAGATATCCAAGGGATATCAACCCCAGCGGGATGGAGAGCCAAATGGATGTGGCCACCGCGGTGAAGGAGGCAGAGAACGAGAGATTCCCCTCACCGGTGATGATCTTCAGAACAGATGTGCCACCGAGCACGTTCCCCGCTCCGTATGGTATTAAGAATCCGAGAATATTTGCCACACCGATCGTTGCCACAGCACCGATGAAAGGTATATGATAACCTCCCGGGAGGGCCAGGACGACCAGGTACAATCTCAACGCCTCATTGACCCATATCGCGCAGGTCAACAGGATGACCGCGGTCGACATCCTCCTGTTCCCTCTCAGGTTCCGGAGTGCCGTGCTGAACCTTTCACCGGACCCCTCGACCCTTATAATGGCCTTTTCGCCCAGTTTCCTGGCTTTCCCGAAGGGGATCTTCGAAACGAACCAACCCGTGAGGGATATCATGGCCAACATCACCTTTTTATTGACCATCATCAGGATAGCACCGATAATAACAACCCCGCCGAGGCCCACTCCGAGGCCCATGCTGATGATGCTGTTACCACCAAGGGTGTAGAAAAGGTAGATCATGCCTATCATCGAAGCGGTGATGATGGTGAGCATGTCAAGTGATTTCTCCGCGAAGATCGAGGCCGCCCCGAGAGATAATCTGGTTCCGGTATGCTCCCTCAGAAAATAGGCCCTTACGGGTTCACCCCCGACCTTTCCTGGTGTGGAGTTGTTCAATGCCAGCGAGGCAAGGAATATTGGGAGGATGATGAGCCCCCTTTTCTTCGCCCCGATACCCTTGAGTATTGCCGACCACCTGAGCGCTTTGATCGACGTGTTAGCGAGGTATAAGAAAAGGATGAGGCCCAGGATGCCCAGGTTGATATTCCTCATATTATCCAATGTATTTGTTACATCGGCATTGAGTGCCAGAGCCCCAATGAGAAACAGGCCAAGTCCGATATACAGGAGGTCTTTCCAGGATACCTTGTTCATTGATCTCTACCTCATTTCCTTTCAGGCAGGGGCATGCCGATGGACCAGTATTCAATGTCACCAAGGTCCTTGTGGGGTATGCTCCTCCGCCCGTCAATTATCGCCTTCAGCCCACCATGGGCATGCCAGTCAAGGTCTCTGAACTCCGGCCATTCGGTCATCATGATCAGGACATCTCCCCAGTTGACAGCATCCTGGGGG
>CBDVER010000439.1:0-2073 GCA_965373055.1 uncultured Thermoplasmata archaeon | reverse complement strand
CCTTGAGGAACAGACCGGCTTTTCTCCAATGTTCAATGATTTCAGGAATTTCCTTGAGTACATATTCCAGCTGGAAGGCAAGGTGATATTCATCGATGAGATCTCAAATCTGGACCATATCGACAGGGGTGCTTTCTCCGACATGCAGGAGATGATCGATAAAAAAAAGAACGAGGGGGGATTGCATCTCATAGTGGACGGCTCATATGCCGGGATCATGAAAAGGGGATTTGAGGACCGGAAAGAGCCGCTATTCGGAAGAGCAACCAATCTTTTGGACCTGAAAGGGCTTCCCCTTGTCCACTCCATCAACATGCTGATGGACGGCGATCTATCTTTCTCGGATTCTCTTGAGACCTACTCCCTGTTCGGCGGGATCCCCAGATATCTGGAACTGCTTCGTACCTACGATAGTATCGATGATATCATCGAGAACGTCTTCACGGCGGGCTCCATATTCCTTCCGGAAGGGGAGAACGTCCTCATTCAGGAATTCGGCGCCTCCTGGGACACCTATTTCTCGATCCTGGAGGTGATCTCAAGGGGAAAGATGGGGCCCACCATCATCGCAGAGCAGCTGGGAATGGAGGTCCAGATGCTCCCCAAATACCTACAGACCCTGAAACGCCTGAAGCTCATTCAGAGGAAAAGGCCCATATTTGGAAAGCCAAGGCATGTCAGATATCGTATCGATGACCCGTTCTTTCAATTCTGGTTTGAGATATGCTATCCGAAGATAGGGCTCTACAGGGATGGCAGGGCAGCGGTGAAAAAGGAGATGGTCAGAACATCGATCGGGAGTGGGATGGAGAGGGTCATGGTGGACCTCCTATTCGAAACATCATCGTTCCCGTTCGAACCTGATGAGGTGGGAAACTGGTGGAACCGTTCCGGGAATGAGGTGGATATCCTTTTCTATTCCAGAAAGGAGAGGAAGTTGGGCGTTGGAGTGATAAAATGGAGGAATCGACAGGTGGGGGTCGCCACGGTCGAGACGTTGCTTGAGAATATCGAAAGGATAGATTGGCACAACGGTAAGAGGAGAGAATATCCATTTATTATATCCAGGAAGGGGTTCACCAATGGTGCATTGGACAGAATGGAAGGGTCCGGGATCTCGGGGTTCACCCTGGAGGATATTGAAAGATGTATATTGAATCATAGGCCCCTGAATTGGAAATTGTGACCCCTCTGGCACTCAATGCATCATTCGAGGAAGAGGAGGGAACAGCGCTCTGCGATCCCCATCAACATTATAAACCACAGCACCATCCATCGGCCGTGATCGATATATCCATGATCCTCGGAATAGTATTACTTCTCATATCAGGCATGGCGATCACCACTCTCGGCTCCATGACCGGAATGGGGGGAGGGTTCCTGGCCGTTCCCCTCCTGATCATCGCCTTCGGCCTGGGCCGCCCCGCAGCGGTTGTCACCTCACTGGTGATGATATTCTTCAACTCGTTATCCGGAACGATGGAGAACCTGAGATCGAGGAAGGTGAAGCTTCTCCAGAGCGTTCTCCTCTTCGTACCCGCCCTTCCGGGGCTCTTCATAGGTTTCCAACTCCTCACCTGGATGGAGGAGGATAACACCGCCTATTTCGATATCCTGTTCGCAATTCTGCTCATGGGGACCACCGTTAATCTTCTCCTGTTCCGAAAGAGGGAAAAAAAGGGGGATGGCAACGAGAACATTCCGTGGTACGGGTATCCCCTCTCCTTCGCCGCCGGAATAATATCGTCGATATTCGGAATAGGAGGAGGCGTGATATTCATGCCCCTATTCGTATCACTGCTTGGGTGGGACGTCAAGAAGAGCGCGGCCACCTCGCTGTTCATCGTTGCGATGATGGCCTCCTTCAGGGTGCTGGTGGTATCCCCGGACGGCCTGGACCCCCTGATCGTGGTCCCGCTGTCCATCGGGGCGGTGATAGGGGGTCAGATCGGCCCCCGCCTGCATGGGGTATTGAAGGGAAGAACTATCCTCTACATCCTGGGTGGAGTGCTATCAATAATAGCGGTAATGATGATCCTCAGCGGTATAAAAATTACAGCGGCTGCGGTAACA
>CBDVER010000438.1:0-2078 GCA_965373055.1 uncultured Thermoplasmata archaeon | reverse complement strand
CAAAAGAGCATAGGGTTAACCTCCGTGAAATCCCAGATCGGCCATCTAAAGGCGGCGGCGGGCGCCGCAGGGCTGATCAAGGCCATCATGGCCATACAGAATAAAACCCTCCCCCCCCAGATCAATTTCACGGAGCCCAACCCGTATTTCGAGTGGGAGAAGAGCCCGTTCTACGTAATTACCGAAGCCATGAGATGGGATCGGATATCTCCCGACATACCCAGGAGGTGCGGGGTATCCGCATTCGGGTTCGGTGGGACCAATTTCCACATCGTGGTGGAGGAGTTCGACGAATCGATCTATCTGGCCTACCAAAAAGCCAAAGAGGCGGAATCCACACCGTCCGCTTCAATTGAGGAGGAGGTAAGGGTGGAGAGGGAGATCGACGAGAGGTCCATCGCGGAATACCTGGAGAGGAGGGGGGACCTTGAAAGCGAGGTGTTCATGTTCAGCTCGGATAACCCCCTGGAACTTCTCTCCCAGGCCGACAAGGCCGCCTTGAGGATCGAGGAGGCCGTATCGAACGGAGGCAGGGTAAGGGATGCGCTGGTAAAGCCATCCTACGAGGGAAGATACAGGCTTTCCATCGTGGCCGGATCGAGGGAGGAGCTCACCGGCAAGATAGAGGCCCTGAGGAAGGCCGGAATGAACGAGAAGGCCCTCCTTGTTCTCCGGGCGAAGGGCATATTCATCGGGGACAGGACCAGGATCGACCTGGGGAAGGTCTGTTTCATGTTCCCGGGGCAGGGCTCCCAGTATCTGAACATGTTCAGGGACCTGCACGACAAGTACTCGATTGTGAGGGATGTATTCGCTGAAGCGGACAGCGTGATGAAGGAGCTGATCCCAAAGCCGCTTTCCTCATTCGTTTTCACGGATGAGGTGATGGGTACCGACGCTTTCAAGGAGGCGCAGGAGACCCTCAGGCAGACCGAGTTCAACCAGCCCTCGATGCTCACCGCGGATACCTCCATGTACAAGATGCTGATTGCCCTGGGCGTATCCCCAGACCTCGTGGTCGGGCACTCCCTTGGCGAATACGGGGCGTTGATCGCCTCGGGCGTACTGACCTTCGAGGGGGCCCTACAGGCCGTGTCCGCAAGGGGCAAGGAGATGAGGGACCTCAAGGTGGACGACCCGGGAAAGATGGCATCTGTCAGCGCCGGTCTGGATAAGGTGGAGGAGGTGTTGAAGGGGATCGACGGGTACGTCATAGCCGCCAACAAGAACTGTTACGTGCAGACCGTTATTGCAGGGGAGAACGGGCCAATGGAGGAGGCGGTCAGGAGGTTCAAGGAGGAGGGGATCGAGGCGGTCTTCATCCCCGTATCCCACGCCTTCCACTCCTCGGTGGTAGCACCGGCCAAGGAGCCGTTAAGGAGGTTCCTCTCCAAACTGGACATACGGACGCCGACAATACCCCTTCTATCGAACGTGACCGCGGATTATTACCCCACGGAAGGTTCGCCCGAGGAGATCAAGGAGCAGGTTCTGGACCTTCTCAAGGAGCAGGTCGCATCCTCCGTGGAGTGGATGGCACAGATAAAGAGGGCGAGGAAGGACGGGTGCAACGTCTTCATAGAGGTGGGACCGAAGAGGGCGCTATCCTCGTTCGCGTACAACATTCTGGAGGATGAGGT
Organism: uncultured Thermoplasmata archaeon; assembly: GCA_965373055.1. Taxonomy (GTDB): domain Archaea; phylum Thermoplasmatota; class Penumbrarchaeia; order Penumbrarchaeales; family Penumbrarchaeaceae; genus JAGLEG01. The sequence continues at coordinate 438 of CBDVER010000438.1, read as the reverse complement.
GAAGGCGGGAAAGGCCTTCTCTCTGCTTTCCAATCATCCGAAGAAGGGGGGGATCGCCACTTTCAACGAATTGGTGGGCTCCCTATGGTCCCTGGGCTTTGACCTCAAGTTCCACGATCTGGATGATGAGGAGTACTACAATGCCGAATTCGCCCACGCCTTCGACACTTTCGTCAAGGAGAGGGAGATAAGGGCCCAAAAGGCTGCCGTTCAGCAGGCACCAGCCTCTCGCGGGGAGATGGTCGCACCCGGCAAGGATGCGGATCCCGGCTTTGCTTCGTTCCTGAAGGAGAACTCCACCGCCCTCAATGAGTTCCTGTCGGCAGTCTATGATAAACTGCCAAAGGGAGCACCTGCAAAGGAGGAGTTAAGGGACGATGTGGACCTTTCGGGAAGCGGGATCACACCGCCGACCAGGAAGGGGGTGGGAGTGGTCAT
>CBDVER010000437.1:0-2082 GCA_965373055.1 uncultured Thermoplasmata archaeon | reverse complement strand
CTCGCCAGCACCGTAGAAGTAGTAGAAACCCGTGATCGAAAGGAGCAGGACCACAACCACCACGGCTATCACGGGGCCGGCAGTGATCCTCCTGCCCTGATACTCCTCCTCGTATTCCTCCATCGGCTGGACATCCCTTACATCATCCGCGGCCATATCGCTCACCACTTTCCAAACCCCTTAGGGGAGATAAAAGCTTTGCTGAACAATATAGGGTCATCTCCCCTCTCGAAATGACCTGACCATCGCAAGTAGGGCTATGGGAGATAAGAGGGCCAATCCTATCGCCGCCGTCCCAAATATTGTGTCCATCTCGTAAAACGGGACCGCCACGATGTCCGGGATCAAAGACCTCCAGGAGAACGCCATGTAGGCTAACCCCGATCCCACCCCCACGAAGAATATGGTTGATATCAGCTGCCTTGCGAATAGGTTGCCCCCCTGCACATCGATCCGGTCATATTTATAGACCCAATGGAAGGTCTCCACAAAGCCGAACAGGGTCAGTGCGGTGATCAGGGAAAGAAGCGGGTCCTGCCCCGGGATCGATACCGACAGGGCCTGCAGATAGATCATGCACGTGAGGGGAACAAGGATCAATCCAAGGATGGAGAGGGAGAATACCTCCTTCGACCTTGCCATTATCGAATATGAGCCGAGGAACGTGGGAGCGGCCATGAATATTCCGAACATCACAACGAACCACGCCCTTATCAGGCCGCTCTCCAGGACCCGGTCCTGCAGGTCCCCCTCGCCGAGGGTAACGGATATCAGGATCGAAGCCCCAAGCCATAGCACCAGGCCAAGGCCAAGCTTGTTCATCGGGTTCTTGACCCGTTTCCTCAGGCCATCCCTGAACCGGTGGTACAAAAGCCCGATCGCGGCCCCCATAAGGGCCCACCCGATATAGGGCAGGCTCAGGTCCTTGTATATCCAGGCGGATACCTCCATGAAGCTTGGAAACATCCACCAGATGCATATCGCATATCCTCCAAGGAAGACAAAGGGAAGGAAACGTATCCTCAATCCCAAGATAGCACCTCCTGGACCGCCCATAGAACGTCCTTTTCGGGAGGCCAATCAAGCACCCTGGCCCCCATGCTCCTTAGATCCTCGATCAGGTTGATCCTTGAAAGTTTTTTAAGGAGATATCTGGGCGTGATCAGGCCATTGATCACACTCCTCTCGAACTCGACCCCCGAGGGGGACACTATAACGACGTTATGCCCCCGCGCAAGCAGTTTCTTGATCCCCTCCTTGATCGTGGGGTCCTCGGATAGGGGGGAGAGCACGATCACACGGGAATCGGGTGGAATATATGGAAGTGAATAGTTGACCGTCGCCCCCAGCGTATGGTATCCGGACGGCGTGATATCGGTCAGGGAGTGAAGCAGTTTCGTCAGGTGGTTGGCGCCTCCCTCGGGTTTGATCACATTGACCGATGAGCTGTAGTTGATCAGGCCCACCCTGTTGGAGGTGGTGAGGTAGAGGTCGGCCAGCGAAGCACAGAATCTGATGGACCTCTCAAGGGGGTTCTCGATCAACGTCCCTGCCCTGGTGACCATCCTCGAATCGAGTATGAACATCAGATCTGTCACCGATTCCGCCTCGTATTGGTTCACCTTGAGCTTTCGGGTCCGTGCATACGCTTTCCAGTTGATCGTATGGAACGGATCGGTGGTTACATAGTCGCGGATGGAGTAGAACTCCTTTCCGGGACCAACCAGCCTGAGGTGCATATCCCCCGGCCTCTGTTTGTTGGGGCCTTTGAGCATCTGCCTCATGTCGGCCGAGGCCCTTCCGGGAAATGTTGTGATCCTCCTCTTCTCCCCGTATTCTCCCTCACGGTACCAGAACCACAGTGGGTCCCACCTCCTTACGTGTATGGGGCCGATTTCGTGATACCCCCTCAAGGGCGATCCGAATGTGTATCTGACCACCCGCTCCCCGGGGGAGAGGAACGCATGGTTGTTTCCGCTCTGGATCCTGAGGGTTGGAGACAACCTATCAAGTACCTCTATCTGGCCCAGCCCACCTTTCCCCTGCACCTTCAGCTCTACATCCACCTCATCACCCTCGTGG
>CBDVER010000436.1:0-2086 GCA_965373055.1 uncultured Thermoplasmata archaeon | reverse complement strand
GAGGTCAATGGAAAGTTCAACCAGGAGAAGGAAAGGTCCGAAAGGGAACTGCCGATCAAGAAGAGAGAGCTGGACGGGGTCAGGAGCCGCGTATCCCGGCTTGAGTCCATCTATCCCGGGGTCCAGAAGATGAGCGCGCTCAAGGAAAAGCTGAACGATAGAGATGAGGAATTGAATGAGCTGGTGAAGGAGCAGGCCGGGATCCAGGATATGAAGAAGCTGGATCAGGATAAACTAAAGGCGATCGGGAAGGAGCTGGAGGGTCTGGGGGAGAAGGAGGACATGGTGAAGCTCTCACAGGTTTTGACCACAGGTGGGCACCTGATAGGTATACTGGACCAGATCGTTGATAGAGGATCCCGGATCGGGAAGCTGGAAGCTGGCAAGAAAGAGCTCCAGGAGAGGGTAAAGGAACAGGAGAAACTGGTGGGATCCCTCAGAAAGAGAAGGGAAGGGTCAATAGCAGGCGAGCTTGCCGGGGAATTGAAGAAGGGACAGGAATGTCCCGTGTGCGGATCTCTTGACCATCCGTCCCCGCGGCCCCCCATGGAGGATGATGTGTCGCTGGAGGATGTGGAGAAGGGATCTATCCTGTTGCGGAAGCTCCAGGACGACCTGGAGAGGATCAAGATGGAACACAACGGTCAGGTGACATCAAGAAAAGGCCTCCTGGATCGACAGAAGGAGATCTCGAGGACCTTCCCCGAATTCGAGGGTAAGGTGATATCCGACGTCAGAAGGTCCGTGGAGGATCTGGGAAAGAAGCAGATATTGATGGAGGAGAGGGGCAGAAAGGAGGTGGAGCTATCAAGGGAGAGGGATCGTATCTCCAATGAGCTGGAATCCCTTTCAAGGAACGAGGTCCCCCTGGGAGAGAATATCGGAAAGTTGAAACTTGAGATGAAAGGGCTCAGCTCGACCCTTGATGAGAGGATCTCCACCTTCAAAGGATTGGAGATCGACCTGGAGGCAAAGGACCCGGCCTTGAAGCTAGAAACGACGATATCGGAGCTGAAGGAGAAGGATTCCAGGCTATCTATTGAGATCGGGGAGTGGACGGAGAGGATCGAGGGGATGAACGGGAAGCTGATAGAGCTCAATGAGAAGTTGAGGTCCGGAAAAGAGAACCTGGAACGGACACTAAGGAGGTTGGAGGAGGCAAATAAATCGATTGGAGCCAGGCTTGAGAAGTTGGACCAGGAGGGGCTCCGGAGCATTGAGGACCTCGGGAAAGCTTTACTTGATGAGAGCAGGGAGATGGAGCTTTCCCGAAAAGTGGAAGCTTTCAGCAAGGAGAGGATCCAGGTTCAGAACTCCATCGAGACGCTGGGAAAGAGCATTGAGGAGCTGGGGGTGGCGGCCCCCACGCAGGAGGAGTTGCTGGAGGTTGAGGGGCGGGAAGATAAGGCCAAAAGCGAATGGCAGGAGGTCACCGAGAGGAGGGCGAATGCGGATAGTGACCTGAAATGGACAAAACAGCAGCTTGACAAGGTCCAGAAGGCGTCCAGGGGAATAGAGGAGATGGAGAAAACCATGAAGGTGGTGGGAAAGCTTTCAATACAGGTCAAGGGGCTGGGGAACCCCAGAATGAGTTTGGAGCGTTTTTTCCTGGCACAGAGGTTCGAGGAGGTGTTGATATCCTCCAATCACAGGTTGAAGGTGCTGTCGGGGAACAGGTTCCTTCTTCGCAGGGCGGATGAGGCGGAGATGGGAAAGAGGGCGAAGGTGGGGCTGGACCTGAACGTGTACGATAATTATACCGGACAGGAGAGGCCCGCAAATACGCTCAGCGGGGGACAGATGTTCCTGTCATCTCTGGCGCTGGCGCTGGGACTGGCGGACGTGGTTCAGTCCAGGTCGGGAGGGATACGGATGGATGCTTTGTTCATAGACGAGGGATTCGGGTCGTTGGATGATGAGACGCTTCAGACCGCCCTTAAGGTGCTTTCGGAGCTCCGTGAGGGGAGAATGGTGGGGGTCATATCTCACGTCGGGGAGCTGAAAAGGCAGATCCGATCAGGGTTTGAGGTCGTTCCGAGTCCGACAGGGTCGGTCGTTAAGAGGATCTGATCGAATATTGAACGCT
>CBDVER010000435.1:0-2087 GCA_965373055.1 uncultured Thermoplasmata archaeon | reverse complement strand
CAGCGTCCCCCCGTAGATCAACCCCCTGCCCCCCATACCGCCGGTGTAGGTTTGATTGAACGCTATCTTCTTTGAGATGTTCAAACCCTTCCTGAACACGTCAGGCAGGTCCTTGAACACCTTCTCCATGAAGAGGTAATCCTTGAGCTCCTGATATCCCATTGAGAGCGTGTTGAACTGCTCCTCGATCTGATCCCTGGTGAATCCTCGTGCCCCCCAGGAGGCCTCGTTCTTCCTCTCCTCGATAACCACGTTCTTCCAGCCCAAATAATAGAGGAGCGACGCGGTGATGCCCTTGATCTGATGTGATCTCTGCTGTGGGAGGATCACACAGAGCCTGGGCCCCTTCTCGGTAGATATCAACTTCTTGGCCCCTCTGAGCTGCAGGAGGGTCTTCTCCTCCACCTTGATCTTCGATTCCAGCTTTTCCAGCTCCTTGTTGTAGAAGTTGATCCGCCTCCAGTGCTCGTCAGAGAGGTCGCCCCTGGTCTTGAGCAGCTCCTTCATCTTCTCCCTGTTCCCCCGGAGATCTATCGGCATGGAGGCATCCAGCTTCTTCAACATCTCCATATCCCTGTCCCAGGCGGAAAGCGTTCGATCGATCGAATCGGTGAGGGAGAAGAATATCTCGTTGTAGAACTTCTCGCCCGCCTTGGAGATCTGAACAACGCAATCGAAGATGTTGCCCGCATGATCCAGGTAGGTGCACATCAGGTTCAGAAACCCCTCGGGTGTCACCCGTTCCTTGAAGAACCTGCTCACAACCAGGTTCCTGCGCTCCTCCTCTCCGAGCATCAGGGACGCAGAGATAGAGACCTTGATGAGGAACCTCTCCTCCTCGGGATCGGATATCCACCTTTTGATGGGGATATCTATGAGAAAGTTCAGATGCCAGAGGTTGTCGCATACGGAGGCCAGGAGCATGAGAAGTCGAATGAAGGGGTCCTCCTTCCAGGGCCCCTGGCCGAGAAAGAAGAAGAAACTGCCCGTATTTCCCCTGCCAATATAGTTAAGATATGCACACAATCCGGTCGCAGTCGATGGATATTCGTAATCTTTTTCCAGCGGGGAGAGCATGAAGATATATTCGTCTATTGTTTTCTGGTCCCTTCGGTCCCCGTGATGGTCGATAGTGAAAACGTTCTCCAGTCTCTCGGGATAGGTTATGTCGACGAAGATGTAACATATGTCATCATCTATCTTGAGGAGTGGGATCTCGTTATGTTCTATAGGAGAGGCATGGAATGGGAAATCATATCCGAACCAATGCTGGATAAGGTCCTTGATCATCAACGCCCCGTTCAAACCATCCATGTCCGTGTGAAAATATATTCCCGTTGCCCCCTTCTCCTTTATGGTCTTCCTGAGCGGGCCGAGGAATATATTTGCCTCCTTCGCGGTGATATCCTTTCCGGAGATCGAGAGCTCCCCATCCCCTGGGCTCTTGATAAGGCTCATCACGTCCTTTTGATCGAGCGCTTTCCTCAGGTTGGAACCGGGCCCCACAGGTTCCTTCCCTATCTTCCCCCCCCGATCTGAAAATACGGTGTTGTCCTCCTTCAGATCCGCCCCCTTTTCCCCTCCCTTCTTCCCCTTGTTACCCTCGATGATCTCCCTGTTGGAGGGGAGCTTCTTCTCAACGTCCCCCTTCCTTTTCGATCCCTTACCAGGGGATTTTTTCTCAGATCGTTTCTTTGGCGGATCCCCTATCTTCGTATCTATTTTGGTTTTATCCTTACTGGAGGAGGTGGCCTTATCATCATTTATGAAGGAGTCCAGCGTCTTGCTGGAACCCTTCTTTTTGCGTTTACTCCCACCTCTCTTTCTGGGTGATCTCATGGACCATTCCTCTTGGATTAAGGTTATCTGTGTATATCTCACGGGATATATAGCATATGTTCCTAATCTATTCTTAAAGTGATTGTTGGGATCAATCGGGAAGGAGTGTGTCCCCCTCAACCGTAACAGGTTCTGGATCATCATCCTGCTCCAAAGGCTCCATATCATCCCCATCTTCAAAAGGGGGAGAGGGCTCGTCCACACCCTCATTTTCCCCTCCGTCGACATAAAAGCTTTCATCGTTGGTG
>CBDVER010000434.1:0-2090 GCA_965373055.1 uncultured Thermoplasmata archaeon | reverse complement strand
CGACCCGTTTTCGCAGATCGATCAAATGCTTGATCCCCTCGAGGGTCCGTTCCTTCCCCCCTACTGCCGGGAAGCGTTGGATCTGGTCCCGGAATGGATGAGGATCAACCTCACACATCGTTTCAGGACGCTTTCCCAGGATAATCAGGCGACCTTCGCCCAGCTGATCATCAACGCCGAGAACGAGAGCTACATCGACGAGATCGCATTCACCATCTCACACCTCAACGTGGAGACGCTCAGGAACGACAACTTCTTCCCCGAGCTGATCTCCCACAATGCCCGGCTCATCTACCAGAACGCACAGTATCTCAGGTACGTGGAGATCCTCGAAAAAGAGGACCACACCACCCTGCTGTACAAGAACGAGGAGAATATCTCAACAGAGCTCCCGATGGAGATCTACTACTGGTTCGTGGTGATCCCCGACATTGGCGATGAGGTGCCCACCTATGTCGATCCGGAATATAACTACGTTGAAGACCCGCCCTTTGACCGTGATCACGGCGTCCCTCCGCCAGAGGGCAAGTTCTGGAGGGAGTGGCTCTTCTACGAGAACAAATCCGGACAGCCCCTGCTCAAGGATAACCTGATGAAGGCCAACACCCTCTGGGACGCCATAAGGCAGATCAACGGCTGGATGAGCAGGTCGTTGAGGTTCACATCTGACAACGAGAGGCCGAACCAGCCGGTCCGCATATATCAGAAAGGTATCGGAAGATGCGGTGAATACCAGGACATCAGAACCTCGGCTGCCAGGGCCGGTTTGATCCCCGTCCTGCCAACTTCAAACTCGGCCGAGGACCACGTATGGAACGAGTTCTGGGACGGAAGATGGATACACTGGGACGGGTCAATGGACAAACCCCTGACATACGAGAATGGATGGGGCAAGACCATCTCATCCGTGTGGAATTCCAGGGGAGATGGATACACCTGGTCCGTGACCGAGAAATACTCGGAAGGACACTGCACCTTTACGGCTACCGTGCTTGACCCCAACCGCCTCCCGGTGGATGGGGCCCGTGTCGATGTCCAGACCGAGAACTTCTACCAGCAGGACATCAAGACGACCACCATATCCGGCAGTACGGATATCAATGGAATGGTGACATTCACCCTCGGCGAGGGGAGGAACTACTGGGTAAAGATCGATGGAGGGGACCTTGGATCATACCCGATCAACCCCCTGACCCCCAATGAGCTGCTCGTAATGGACTCACAGGATGGCGTGGATTACAATGCGACCTACACCCTGCCCTTTTCAGCAGATTCCCTGAGGATCGGCGATGATATTCGGAATGATCTCGAGATCCCATTCAGACTGGACGTATCCTTCGATGTTCAGGGCTATATCACCCGCGGAAGGGGGCAGTTCTCTGGCGGCCGTTTCGACCAGTACGGAGATGATGGGAAGATCGACTTCTTCATAGCAGATGCGGATAATTTCAGAAGTTACAGCCCTGGCCTGCCCTTTGATGCCTACAATCTGTCCTGGAGGACAGGTGGCGAAACGGTCTCATTCACACTGGATGAGTGGACCCAGTTCTTCATCCACTTCTCCAATGGGTTCTCACAGTGGACCACCCAGATCATCAACATCACGGTCACGGTATACGGTAGGATCAGTTTAGGGATACAAGAGCCTGGCATCTTCGATCGGACCTATTACGACTACGGTGAGCCCGTGGAGATTAGGGGTTGGGCCCAGAGCGTCTGGGGCTTGGAAAAGGTATACCTTACCGTTTCGAGATGGGATTTCATCAACGATCGCGATGAGATATACTACAAGGTATCAGCAGAGGATCTGTCCAATGAGGGCGAGGAACCATGGAGCCACTGGTCTTTTATCTTTGATACAGATGGGCTTGATCTGGGTTTTTACTGGATAGAGGTTTATGCGTGGGACGGAACCCACATCGTCACACGATCAACCGGATTCACCCTGGACGACCTGAGCCCTCCTGACCTAACAATAACCTCCCCTCCAAACAACATGAGATACAGACAAGGGGACCCGGTCGCGGTAACGGGGACGGTAGATGACAACTACGCTCTCTCATCGCTCACCTATCAGCTTGACGGGGTGG
>CBDVER010000433.1:0-2094 GCA_965373055.1 uncultured Thermoplasmata archaeon | reverse complement strand
GGACCTCATTTATTTCGGACGTCGAGGTTATCTCCACATCAACGACGAGGATATCGACCTTGGGGGAACCGGTCGAACCGGCCATGAACAGCTCGTAACGGTACCAGCCGTTCTCCTTGAGGAGCATCTGCTCGAACCTCAGGGTGGACCGGACGGTCTCCCTGGGCGAGAGGGACACGCTGTAGGCGAAGGTGTTGGTCCCCCTCGAGGAGACGAGGCCTGAGTCCCGTCCCTCCTCGACGGATTCGTTGTATCGTTCCTGGGCATCCTCCTTCTCGAGGACGTCGGCATAGTATGTCTTGCCGTCTATCAGGATCGAGAAGTTGGATATCAATGCCTCCTCCGGTATGCTGAAGACGAAGGAGTATGCAATGCTCTCGTCCGACGGGTTCTCGATGACCCGGGTGACCTGCGTCACCGCGTATGCCCCTTGTATCTCCACATCGTATCCTTGGTAGACGACATATGGTTGGGTGGTATCCCCGCTGGAACCCTCGGCCAGCACCGTCATGGGCGCCACCGTTGCGATCACCATATACAGAGCCACAGCTACAGCTATTCGATTCCATCTCATGGTCGAAACCCCTTTGCAGGTGGTAAACCCTCTCGACAGAGGATTTATACCGAGGCCTTGGGCACCAGGATTGATAACCTTTGTGGTATTGATTGCCACGGTCCATCCGAAATAGGTCCTACCTGGACCGAACATCACCGAGCAATCTCCGACATGTTTTTATGGGACTCGGACCTTCACCCGTTCCACTGGACCCGGCGCCTCCGTGGGGGCATAGGGTAATCAGGCATCCTCACGGGCTCCAGTTACGTGGATGACACTACACGGGTATACTGATGGTCCCCGCCGATGATGAATAACTGGAGCGGTGACCGTAGATCCCTGGAGGGTCGCTCCCTCCGTTGGGGGATACCCGTTGATCTGGGTTCGAATCCCAGTGCCCCCACCTCCACCCTTCTCGATCGGAGAACGACTCAACGAGCCATGGTGATGAGGCGTCTCACCCGCCTCGCACGTGGGATATCTGCCGAGCCGTCTCGAACACCATCCCCAGCTGGTCGCCCACTGCCCTCAATATGGCCTGGTCCTCCTCGTCGAGGACCAGGGTGCCCTTCACACCACTGATGACGTATCCGATGGCCTCACCGCGGTGCATCACAGGGAGCGACACTATGGTCTTGATGCCCATTTTATCGATAAAGTGATGATACCTGGGAGGGACCTTGTCCAGGTCGGAAACGACCTGCACCTCGGTCCCCGTGAAGAGGAAGGTCTCGGATTCATTGGGTAGGTCGGTCTCCAGGAATCCCACGAGCTCGTCGGGGACCCATAGATGACCAACAACGTTGAGCTGGCCTTCTTTGGGTTCTTGAGTGGAGATGAGGATCGCCATGTCCGCACCCGTGAACTCGGAGATGATGGTGAGGCTGCGGTCGACCATCTCCTTGAAATCGAGGTCCGACGTCAGGTTGGTGATGAGGGCGTTGAGGATCTCCAGCTCCCGGTTGCGTCGGACGATCTGCTTCTCCCGCGACCGTTCGACGGTGACGTCGCGGATGAAGGCTACGACCTCGCTGACGCTGCCATCCGGTCCTTGGACCACCGCCGCGTTGAGATTGTGGTCCAGCCACTGGTCGTTCTGGTCCCGGATGCGATACTCTATGCCCCTTATCGGGATGTTCTCGTGCAGGGCAAGGTACGCCTCCACGAGCCTGGGCTGGTCGTCTGGGTGGACCCGATCGATGGTCTCTTGGTCGATCAGCTCCCCCTCCATCGAGTAGACCCTCGACTCCCTGATGGCATTGTTGGCGAACTTGACCTTGCCATCGGCGTCATACGATATGATCATGTCGTGGGCCGAGTCCATGATCCTCCGGAACCTGGCCTTCGATTGCTCCGCCCTCTGAGCTTGCTGCTGGACCCGCTGGAAGAGCCGAACGTTGTATATCGCGAGGGAGGCCTGGTCTGCCAGGACCCTCAATATCCTCACGTCCTCTGGGTCCACCTCTGTCTTCGTGGATGATATCTCCCGGAGGCCGACGTTGTCTTTTTGACGGAAGGCAGTACTCTCATCGCCGATA
>CBDVER010000432.1:0-2098 GCA_965373055.1 uncultured Thermoplasmata archaeon | reverse complement strand
AGGGAGGTTGGAAGGGCGTGTCACATGCTGCATACCAGGAACTCCAAGGTGTTGATAGATGTGGGGGTCAACGTTGGTTCCCAGGACCACCCGTCCCCTTATCTGCAGATGCCCGAGGTGCAGCCGTTCGAATCCATCGACGCGATCGTCCTTACCCATGCCCACCTGGACCATTCGGGCCTTATCCCACTGATGTACAAGTACGGATACGACGGCCCCGTGTACTGCACCGCACCAACGAGGGATATGATGATCCTCCTGCAGCTTGACTACATCAAGGTTGCCGTGGCAGAGGGGAAGAGGCCGCCATACGATTCCAGCCACGTGAGGGATGCTATCCTTCATACCCTTCCGATAAAATACAATGAGACAACGGATATCGCCCCCGATATCAGGCTGACATTCCACAACGCAGGACATATTCTCGGCTCCGCATCCCCCCACTTCCACATCGGGGATGGGCTGTACAATATCGTCTACACCGGGGACATCAAGTTCGAGAGGACCTGGCTGTTCAATGCCGCCACGAACAAATTCCCCCGTGCGGAAGCTATCGTAATGGAGTCCACCTACGGGGGCAAGAGGGATTTCCAGCCCACCAGAAAGGAGGCGGCAACCCAGCTTAAAAGCGTTCTGAAGAGGACGCTTGGACGCGGCGGCAAGATCCTTATCCCCGTATTCGCGGTCGGCAGGTCCCAGGAGGTCATGATCGTTCTTGAGAAACAGATGAAGAACGGACAGATCCCCAAGGCCCCGATCTACCTGGACGGAATGATATGGGAGGCGACGGCGATACACACCGCCTATCCCGAGTTCCTCAACAATCAGCTGAGAACCCAGATATTCCAGAGGAACGAGAACCCGTTCCTATCGGACTATTTCAACAAGGTGGACGGCAGGGAGATGAGGAAGAATATCCTCCACAGCCCCGATCCATGCGTGGTGCTGGCAACATCGGGCATGTTGAACGGCGGGCCGGTAATGGAGTACCTCCGGCTCTGGGGCGCGGAGCCCAGGAACACCCTGGTGTTCGTCGGCTACAATGCGGAGGGAACACTGGGGAGGAAGATACAGAAAGGGCTCACGGAGCTGGTGATCACCGAGAAGGGAAAACCCAGGTCCATCTCCCTGAAGACACAGGTGGAGACCGTCGATGGGTTCTCAGGCCACTCGGACAGGAAACAGCTGATCAACTACATCTCCACGATGGAGCCGAAACCGGAGAAGATACTGGTTCACCACGGTGACGAGGCAAAGGAGATGGACCTCGCCTCGTCCCTCCACCGCAAGTACAATATCTCCACGGCGGCGCCCATGAACCTGGAGACCGTCAGGTTCAGGTAGAGAGGATGAAGCCTCCGGTCCCTGAATACACATATGAGCCTCACCCCGAGATGCTGAAAGGGGGGGGCATATATCTCCTCGTCCTCTATGTTGATGAACCTATCGACCTGAATGTGGGGGCACTTGGTGAGATACACTTTGAACGTGGGACGTACATCTACACGGGCTCCGCAAGAGCGGGGCTTGCAAACAGGATCGGGCGACATTTCAGAAAGGGGAAGAAGCTGAGATGGCATATTGATCACCTGACCGTTACTGCTCCGGAGATGGGGGCGTGGTGGAGAGATCACAGTGACACGGGAGAGTGTGATGCCGCACGCCTCCTTGACGGCCTCCATGTATCCATCAAGGGGTTCGGATCCAGCGATTGTAACTGCGGATCACATCTCTTTTATACAGGGCCGGAACGCACATGGTTACGACAGAAGTGATATCAGTGTGTATATCTCGAAAATGATCAAAAAGGCCCCTATGATCATCAGGATCACGCCTCCGGCCCGAAGCAGGTTCTCCAACTCGAACCTGTGTCCCACCTCGGATGCGAGCGCCGACATGATGACAAGCGGCAGGGAGAGCCCGGCGGAGAAGAGGAACATCGCCAGGCCACCAAAGAAGGCCCCCTCTGCCCAGGAGGTTGCCGATGCCCCCACGATCGGTGCGGCACCCAGCAGGATGAGCCATCCCTCACCAAAACATACCACGGACATGAGAAGCCCAATTCCGATCATCGTCGCCCTCTCGGACCTCTCCCCCC
>CBDVER010000431.1:0-2103 GCA_965373055.1 uncultured Thermoplasmata archaeon | reverse complement strand
GACGAGATCCACGGTGAGGAACATGACCTTACTTCTTGATACGTATGCGATCCTTGAACTGTTCCGTGGTTCCGAAATAGGTATGCAGGTGAAGGAGCTGATAGAGAATGAAGATGAGATATTGATCTCATCCCTGACGATATACGAGGCGGGCACCTTTATTGAGAGGAAATATGGGAAGGAACGATCAGAGGAGTACCTCAGGTCGATCGAGGATAACTGGAGCATAATCGATGTGGACCGGGAGGTTGCAAGATCTGCCATCTCCCTGAAAATGAAGTTCAAGCTTCCGATGGCAGATTGCCTGATCTATGCCTCGGCGAGAAAGAGCAACGCACGGATCGTCTCGGGGTGCAGGCACTTCAGGTCCATATCCGATCAGAATGACATTATAATAGTGTAGGACCCACCCGAAGTACTGCCGGAGGAATTTGAGAAAGAGGATGATATGGTTGTGTCCGATGAGAATTTGGAGGATCTCCAAGGTGAACTTCTGAAGGAATGATTTATAGCCAAGCATGATCATCTGAACAATATGAAGGGGGACGAATTAAGGTCATTATCGGTCATATTCCTTTTGATCACAACAACCACATTGATATTGTTCTCAATACCGGACGGCCTCCCTCCCATCAAGATCGTGGGGACCTCAAACGCTTCCTTTGCAGGCGGAGATGGGACGGCGGGGAACCCATACCAGATCTCAGATGTTTTTCAACTTCAGGAGATGGGGACTGATCTTGACGCCCATTATCTGTTTGTCAATGATATCGATGCTTCGGATACAATAAATTGGAATTCGGGAGAAGGATTTGATCCGATAGGAAACCTCAGCTCACCATTTACCGGATCGCTGAACGGTAGTTCTTACAATATATCAGATCTCCACATCAATACACCTTCGAAAGATCATCGAGGAATATTCGGTATGATCTCCGATGGTTCCATCTTGTCAAACATAAACTCGATCAACACCGATATCACTGGCCAAAACTATGTTGGAGGATTGGTGGGTCGTAAAGATGGCGGAAACGTAATTAACTGTACGATATCCGGTAACTTGATCGGAAATAACAAAGTTGGTGGGCTGATCGGTTACAATTCCGGAGAGGTTGAAAACTGCCACTCAACGTGTGAAGTCAATGCATCAAATGATGTCGGGGGCCTGATCGGCGATAACTTTCTTGGAAATATCACCTATTGTTCCGCTTCCGGAGACATCGATGGTGATAAAAATTTTATTGGGGGCCTGATAGGCTGGAATAACCTAGGTGGCAAGATCTCTTTTAGTTATGCAACTGGTAATGTAGGGGGTAATCTGAGTGGTTATTCCCGTGGAGGCTTATTGGGTTATAATGCTGGAGGGGCGGTGTTTTTCAGTTTTGCCACAGGCGATACAAGTGGTAACTATACAGTCGGAGGTCTTGTAGGGCAGAACGAAGTTGATGGTTTGATCGAGAATTGTTATGCAACGGGAGATGTTGAAAGCGGCTGGCCTGCCGGAGGTTTGGTTGGAGCCCATCAAGGTACTATCTCTAATTGTTACTCAACAGGTAGGGTGGATCCAGCTGATAGAGGAGGTCTCGCCGGACATCCAGGCAGTTCGACTTACAACAGTTTCTGGAATGTTGACACCTCCTTTGAAAATCGGAGCTATGGAGGTACCGCCTTAAATGATTCCGAGATGAGAACTGGGAGTATCTTCAGGTATGCCGGGTGGGATATGATCAATATCTGGGGAATTTTCGAGGGGCGTTCATATCCATATCTCATATGGCATGAATACCCCGGCGTTCCCGAGATCGTCACGGAAGATGATATTGACGCAGTTGAGGATTCGCCCTATCAGAATGAATACAAGGCACGATCCTCACTTCCAGGGGGAGGCGGGGCTTTCTGGAGCATGAGGACGGATGCGACGAATTGGTTGACCCTGGATCCAAGCGGGTTTCTTCATGGAACTCCATCCAATGAAGACGTGGGATCCTACTGGGTCAACATCACGGCCAGGCTGTTCGATGATGGTTTCGATTTCCACAATTTCACGATTAGCGTGGATAATTTGAACAACGCTCCAGTGATCCTCAGTATTGAATTGCCCCG
>CBDVER010000430.1:0-2103 GCA_965373055.1 uncultured Thermoplasmata archaeon | reverse complement strand
CTCGGAGAAGACCCTCCTTGCCGAGAGGTACCTGGCCTTCAGGAGGGAGTTCAATACCTGGGCAAGGTCCTTCAGCGGGAGCATCTTCCTGTTGGGCCCCTCCTCGTCCATGTGGAACTTCCAGTCCATATCGTGGAACATGAACCAATCGGCGTTGATGAGCGACAGCCTCTCCAGATTGCAGTCCACACACGAGGAGATGCTGGGAGATCCCACAAATGACCTCAGGCCCTTTATCCCGCTCCTGATGGACCGTTCCTTCCTCAGAAGGTATCCATTGAGCAGTGATAGGCGCGCCTCCTCGGGCCCCATCCCCTTCGATATGATGCTCTGGCCCTTCAGGACCTTGAGCTTTCGACCGGAGGTGGGGCTTCTGATCTTGCCGTCGCCCGAGCTTTTCCTTAGCGACCTCTTCACACTGTCGATATATGAGGATGCCCTGCCCAGTATCTCCCCCAGGTCGGATGTGCTGAACGTCCCCATCCTGAACCTCTCCAGTATCCTGTCGCCGAATGAGTGTTTGCCCTCCATAGGGCCCCTATCACCCCGGCTGATCATATATCCCTGAAGCTCTCCGATGCTCACACCAAGCTGAAAGGCGGAATCGAAAGAGCCTCTCTCCAGCGAGGTGGAGAGGCCGAAGAGGTATCCAAGGGCCTGTTCCGGGGTGAGCTTCCTGAAGCCGGATATCAGCTCCCGAAGGTCCGAGAGGAACGGCCTGTATCCTGACGTCGGGATCCCGGGGAACCTTATCAGGCTGCTCCAGGGAAGCATCTCCCCCCCCATATCCCAGTATGATACCCCCAGGAGGGTGGGCACCCCGTCAAAACCCAGATTGGAAAGCCTCGATATCATGTACGGCCCCATATTCTCCTTCCTCGGGAAGAGTTCGTACCGTAGGTCATACTGGTACCCATCCCCACGGTATCTCAGGTCCAGTATCTCCCCGTCCCTCACGACCGTCATCTGTGAGGATCCATCCCATCCGTTCAGCTCCCCCTGCCAGGTATCATCCCACTGGCCGAACGGGCGGAATTGTATCGTGGTAGCGGCCTCATCGCCAAGAAGGGACCTTGCGTACTGGGAGATCAGCCTTGACATATCCCTGCGGTCAATGGATATGATCGGGATCTCCGTCCCATCCTCGCCCTCGATGTCCCAGATGTGGGCTTTCCTATCATCGACCTCGATGAGCCGATGTACGGACCGGGGTTCAGAGCCGAGGCGGTCCACCTTCAGAACCCTGAGATCGGAGGATGGCCTACCTCCCGGAATGGATGTTTGAACTTCGGATGATGGGGCCTTTCCACCCTTCTTTCCCTCTGGTCCGGTCTCCAAAATATCACACCTATCGGCTGGATCGCACTCCTGCAATCCCTTTGCTCATATTAAATCGCTATCTATTTATCCTTATTAATTTCTTCAGATGCAATGGATGATCTGCTGGAAGACCTCGCCGGAGGAAGGATAACGCTCGAGAATGCCAAGAAGGAGATGTGGAGACGACTGTATGTTCAGGGCGTCTCCAACCTGGATTTCGGCAGGGAGGGAAGAACCGGCATACCCGAGGTCATAATCGCCGAGGGAAAGTCCGATGAACACCTGCACGAGACCGCCTCTTCAGCCCTTGAGAGAGGAGACAGGGCGTTGATATCCAGGATCGATGAGGAGATCAAGGATAGCCTGCTTGCAACGCTCGAAGGCGAATTCAGGGAGGAGTATGACAAGGATGCCAGATTCCTGATATTGAAGAAGGAGGGGTTCACCCCGCCCCAGATAAAGGGCAGGGTGGGTTTCATCACGGCGGGCACCTCTGACATCCCGGTAAGCCGGGAGGGGGAGATCATCGCAGGGGAGATGGGGTGTGAGGTGAGATCGTTCTACGATGTAGGGGTGGCAGGGATACACAGGATAGTGGAGCCCCTCAGGGACCTGAGCGATTGGGGGGCTGACGTACTGGTCGTGGCGGCGGGAAGGGAGGGGGCCCTTCCCACGGTGATATCCGGACTGGTACCTGTTCCGGTCATCGGCCTTCCTGTTTCCACCGGCTACGGCATCCACGGAAAGGGTGAGGCAGCCCTCTTCTCCATGCTCCAGAGCTGC
>CBDVER010000429.1:0-2109 GCA_965373055.1 uncultured Thermoplasmata archaeon | reverse complement strand
GCCGGAGGAGGACCCCACCAGGTCCAAGGATGATGATCCTGAAGATGAGGTCAGGGAGAAAAAGGGGCTGGATGGACTCGAGAGGATCGCCCTGGCCCTTGGGCTTTCCATAGCCATCACTCCCCTTCTGGGCCTGATACTCAATTACACCTATGAATGGGATCCAGATCATCTGGGTATTCGACTCGTCCCCATACTGGTCACCCAGTACGGCTTCATAATCATCACATCCATCGTGGCCATAAGAAGAAGGGGACACCTTCCATTGGAGGATAGGTTCGAGATAGTGATCGACGTCCAGATGCCCCGGGATTACTCTACCGCCGATAAGGTCTTGACCGTGGGAATCGTCATCATGATGCTCCTCTCGGTTGGAATGCTTGTGTATATCATAGTTGTCCCCAGGGAGGGAGAGGCATTTACGGAGTTCTACGTTCTGGGATCGGAGGGGATGGCTGATGATTATCCCCGGAATTTTATCGTGGGCGAGTCCCGAACCATATTCATAGGCGTGGGCAACCACGAGCACCGGACCATGAACTTCACCATAGTCCTTTCCATTGATCCAACAGCAGAGAACGTAACGGTTCCCTCACTGGACGATCTAACCCTGTCAACGGCCTATCGGCCCAGTTTGGCCGTCCAGGTCAAGGATGGAAGCACCCTCGAGATACCATGTAACTTCACCATAGATCAGCCCGGGTCATACAAGCTACAACTTCTGCTCTATCGGGGTGAACGGATGTATCGGGACCTTCACCTATGGGTAAGGGTATTTTCGGAAAACGACCTCATATCCATTGAGGATCGATCCCTGCAGTTCTTCATCGCAGGTCCGGACATAGGCCCATTCGAGATGCCTGCAAGGATCGAGGGTTCCGGGATGTTGGAGCTGACTCTCGGGCTGGTCAATGGGGGGGGATCAAGCATGGACCTGAACGTGACGATCCGGATAGGTTCCCCCGATCATTGGACCTTACTTGAGGGAGATCCATTGACTGCAGACCTGACGGCAACAGAGGGCGTTTTCTTTGAAATATATTTGACTGCCCACTCATCGGTAGCCCTACCGCTTCGGATCTCTGTGGAAGAGGGAACCCACATACTCTCGTTCTCCCTGAACGGCCCGGACTGGACAGAGACCATCCAAAGTGATCTGGTCGTGGGGGAAGGCTGATGGGGGTTCGGTTTACACATACCGGGAGGATATTGGGCGGTCTAGCAGCGGTATTCTTTATTTTCTCCTATCTCTACTCGAATCTGATCATCACATTTGCAGGGGCCGCGATCCTGTTCTATCTCATATATAGGAGGTTGGAATTCGGCTCCCTCAAGAAGAGGATGGAGCTTGGGATCTACCGTGAGGTTCTGGAGAAGGTGGCCCATAAGGGTTCCGAGGTAAATATCAGGCTCGAGATCAGGTCCAGCGAGACGATAGGGATCGATGCCTCGGAGGTCCTTCCAAGGGAGCTCCTCCTCTCATCGGGCGATACACTGCTTCGTGGTACGGTGCATCCGGAAAAACCGTTCTCCTTGACATATGGGGTAACTCCTCAGGAGAGGGGCTATTTTCGATATCCTCCTCTCAAGTTGACCATCATCGAGGCAAGAGGGCTGTTCACACGGGATATTGTACTTGACCCCTCAACCGAGCTCCACGTGCAGGCATCCAAGGAGGAGCTGGCGCTTGGCCACCTGATGTCCCGGAGGAAACAGTTCAATATAACAGGTAAAGCCCATGCCAGGTATGCCAGAACCTACAGGTCCGACTTCAGGTCGGTCAGGGAGTTCATCCCGGGAGACAGGTTCAGGGACATCGATTGGAAGGCAAGCTCCCGTCTGACGAGGTTGATGACCCGTGAGTTCGACACGGAGACCAACCTACCATCCGTGATAATGGTGGATTGCTCCTTATCGATGAGGGAACTGGTGAGGAAGAGGACCAAACTGGACCACGCCATCGCTCTTGCCATACAGATCGCCCTCGTCTTCGATTCCCAGTCCCATCCGGTCGGGCTGATATCATTCAACGAGAATCGGGTCCTGGGCACTATTCCTCCACTGCGCGGAAACGTGGACGACATTCTCATCAGCCTCTTCAAGCTCCCA
>CBDVER010000428.1:0-2132 GCA_965373055.1 uncultured Thermoplasmata archaeon | reverse complement strand
ACCACTACCCTCTGACAATACATTCCCTGTAGCCATTTATATTTTCCCGTTGACGTTGAAATGGGCCCCTGATCATCCGTACAAGCCCTCGAATATCTCCCTGGTCTTCCCCATCATTATCCCTTTCATTGATCCCCGATCGGTTGCTGACAACGCCCCCGAGAGAAAAAGAGATGCCCTGATCTCATCCAATATGATCTCCAGCTCGGAAGAGAGGGCTTCGTATCCCCTGGAAGCAGCTTTCAAGAGATGAAGTGCCATCCCGCCGGATGAAGCCCCAAGGGAGAGCGCCCTGACAACGTCAATTCCATTCCTCAAACCTCCCGTGGCGATGATCGGAAGGCCCACATCAACCACCCTGACAGAGACAGGGGTTGGTATACCCCAGTTCCAGAAGGTTTTCCCGATCCTTGCCTCTCTTGGTCCCCCCCTGAAGGATTCAACACCTGCGAATGTGGTTCCCGAAAGCCCACCTACGTCGAATCCCTTTATACCACAGCCTTTCAGGGCCAATGCGTCTTCCCTGGAGATGCCCGCTCCCGTCTCCTTGGCGATCAATGGGACCTCCTTTGCTATCCTCTCGATCCTCTCCAGGACGCCCGATACATGGGTTTCTCCCTCGGGTTGTACGACCTCCTGCAGGTAGTTCAGGTGAATGCATATCGCATGAGCGTCGATCATATCCCTGGCCTGCTTGATCTCCTCCGGACCATACCTGTTCTCACCCATGGTGGTGGATAGCTGAGGGGCGCCGATATTGCCCAGGACGAGTGGGATCTCGAACTCCTTTACCACCTCGTACGAGGGGATATATCCACCGTCCTTCAGCCCGCCTCTCTGTGATCCGACCCCCATGCCCAAGCCGTACTCCTCCGCCCCGCGGGCAAGGAGCCTGTTGAACTCCATGGCCTTCCGGGTTCCCCCGGTCATCGCCGATATGATGAGCGGGGCCTGGATCCTTCTACCCAGCAGGTCCAGCGTCAGGTCGATATCCTCCAGGTCCACCCTGGGAACCGCCCTGTGGACCAGAAAGATATCGTCCCAGTAGTTGTGATCTGATGATACGTTCCTATCCAGGCATATCTCGATGTGATCGTCCTTTCTCTCCTGGATGCTCATTTTTTTGGCCCCCCATCCCTTACACAAAGCCCGAAATGGCAGTCAACATCGCCTCTGAAAGATGGAAATCGGGTACCTATATCCTCGCCGGCAAGTAGTGATGTGAGGTTCTCAACGGATCCCCCGATCATGTAGGCATCTATGCCGTTCGATGCGATCCTGTGGCACGAGATCAATTTCCTGTGGATCCCCCCGGTAACATCCTCATTGCCTGACCTTTTTCCACTCCATCTGGTATAGTGGACATGAAACTTTTCAACATCTATTGATCTGACCAGGGTCTGTTGCCTGGTCTTGTAGGATGAATAGAATCCGTTCTCCCTCATCATCATGATACACTTATCTGGTCTTTGGATCAGGCCGCTGCCTCCGATATCGGAGAGCCTGACACAGAGATCGTCGCCGGACACCACGGACCACCCCCCGTTGACATCGGGTATCAGATCCCCCCGGAGAACCGGGATATTCCCCCTTTCGATCAATTCCCGTATCGGTGAGGGATCGAACCTCTCGATCTCACCTCCGTTCGAGACCATAATGTCGGATGGAGATACGGAGATAACAGGTAATCCCTCTTTACCCAGGAGATAGAGGATCCTTCCCGTCAGCTGTTCCATTCTCCATTTGACCTCCCAGGCCATCTTGGCCTCCGGTCCCTTGGCCACACCCGATCTCCAGCGTAGAACAGTTCGATGGCCATGTGTGCCTCCACCGTGAATGATGATAATTCCATCGTCTTTGAACGATCTCAACCCTCTGCCTATCTCGCTAATGACGTGCTCCCTGATCCGGTAGGTCCTTCTCGTCTCGTCCCAGCAATGATCGAGGAAGGAATCCTCTTCCTTGTAGGTGACGATGGAACCACCTAGCTTCAGGATCATCATTATATCAGCAATTGAGGTCCAACTATATATTATAGAGCATTTATGGCTTTTAGCGATCGGACCTTGAGTAACATCTGACGGATAGGCTCTCCCCGTGAGAATCCATTCGGGAGATATCCTCTACATCAT
>CBDVER010000427.1:0-2141 GCA_965373055.1 uncultured Thermoplasmata archaeon | reverse complement strand
TGATCGGTGAGATCCACGACTACTCCTCCTCCTCGCCATGGACAAACACGGTATGGGAGGATTATCCCGGCAACAAAAGAACCCTCAGCCATGGGGACTTCTATATCTATCCCCCGGAATACCCCGTTCATCTTATAAACATGGATTTCACACCAGATGACGGGGACACCAACACCACGTTCTCATTCGACGTATTGTACAGATATCGGCCGAACACTGGCCCAACATCCGCCAGGATATGGCTGGATGGGACCTCTTTTGATATGACCCCGGACGGGACGGACTTCAGGGGAGGGGTCACATATTCCTACGAGACGAAGCTCTCCTACGGGTCCGGCCACCAATATCACATGGAGTTCGAGGTGAACGGCCAGACGTACCGACTGCCCGAGAACGGGAAGAAGGCAGGACCTGTCGTGAACGCCATACCCGATCTGGAACTGATAACCTTCGATCCATCGGAGGGGAACACCGATACCGAGTTCACGTTCTCGGCCCTTTACTCCGATCTGGATGGGACCGCGCCCATCAAGAGCAAAATATTCATCGACGGCTCGTCCTATCTGATGACCACCGGGGATTCGGATTTCATCACAGGTGCGAATTACACCTTCTCATTGTCTCTCTCAATTGGGCTGCACCACTATTATCTCCTTTTCTCCGATGGAAAGAGCGAGGTGCGTTTCCCCGAGGTGGGTGAACTGACGGGCCCCGACGTTGTGCGGGCGAACTATGCGCCGCACCTGACCAAGGGGAAGGTGGACCCAGGCGAAGGGGTCAGGTCCTACGATTACAAGTTCTCCGTTACCTATCTGGACGGTGAGGACGACCCTGCAACCGTTTTCAAGGTAGTGATAGACGGCGTGTCCATGAACATGACGGCGAATGGAGACAACCCATTGGTAGGGATCACATACGAGCTCTCCACAAACCTGACCCTGGGGCTTCACCAGTACCACTTCCAGTTCTCCGATGGGGTCTTTGACGTTCGCCTGCCTGTCGAGGGGGAGTTCATCGGCCCCAACGTGACCAATATCCTTCCCCACATCAGGATCGAAGCGCCGTTGAACCAAGGCGAGTTCGACGACGGGCATCCGGTGGAGTTCAACGCATCCAAAACATACGATGTGGATGGGGACAACCTCACTTTCACCTGGACCTCGTCCCTGGACGGGGAGATAGGAACAGGGTCCGCTATGGAGGCCCTCCTGAGTGCAGGCGAACACACGATCACCCTTATCGTTGACGATGGGTTCGGAGGTGTGGTCACCAGGGAGCTCGAGATCTCCGTCATTCACCTCTATGTGGAGATCGTTTTCTCAATAAGCATGTCCCCCGGCGACCCCGGCGAGGGCGAGGCCGTGGACCTGGAGGTCGTTATCGACAATGTTGGCAACAAGCCCTCCGGCCCTCTCACGTTCACATTGATGATCGGTGATACGGTCCTCAGATCACAGCATTTCGAGAATATCGTTGAGGGTGGGGTCGTACGGTTCTCAAGCTCATTTATCGCAGTTCCCGGAACCCATGCGCTAACGGTCGAAGTATCAGATGGCATGATCGAGACGTACAACTTCACGGTGGAGGAGAGGGCGCCGCCGGTTGCGATCGCAGGTGCGGACATCACAGTTTACGTGGGCGACGAGGTCAGCCTGGACGGATCCAATTCCACGGGTGTTGGCCTGGTATATTCCTGGGTCATCGGGAATATTAGCGAAGAGGGTGGGCTTTTCCCATATTTCGTTCCAATGTTTTCTGGAACCTACGGCGTGATATTAACGGTCACTGACGACCTTGGAAAGGAGGATACCAATACGTTGACGTTGACCGTGGAACCAAGGCCCGAGGTGCCGATACAGGAGGAACCCAAGGAGAAGGGTTCGGGAGGCGTGCTCCTTGTTGTGGGCCTATCCCTGGTGGTACTCCTGTCATTCGGTGGGATGTTGGCCCTCCTGCTCATAAAGAAGAAGAGATCTTCTCGGGAGGAGGAACAAGCGCCAACTCAACAGATGGTTCCTGCCGACCAGAGCCATCTACCTCCCGAACTTCGGGACGGCTACCAGCCCCCACAGGTGGAGGAGGGTTACCTGCCCCCCGGCTCCTACTCCCAGTCCATGAATGCTCCTTTGCCCTATGATCCG
>CBDVER010000426.1:0-2148 GCA_965373055.1 uncultured Thermoplasmata archaeon | reverse complement strand
TCCCATGTTAAATTCTTGTAACACCATTCCATTGATCGCTACTTTATCACCACGGAAAATATCGTGAATATCTTTATATACTTGCCACACATATGATAATTTAACATGATCCCTGGTGGTCCTACGGGGCCGCCAGATGAACCCTTTTATTTTTTTAAAGAGGTAGAGGTATGGATAATACTGTGGTATTTATTGATGCTGCGTATCTATCCAAGATATGTCTCTATTTTGGAGAAGGAAATAGCTACTTTTCAATTGACTATAATCAATTTGCAATCACTATGGCAAGATCTCAAAATCTCTGGTGTAGGGAAGTTTATTATTATACTGCACCTCCATTTCAAGGAGAACCACCAACTGTAGATCAGGAGGAAAGAAGAAGAAAATATGATAAGTTTGTTACAAAATTACGAAGGATTCCAAATTTTATCGTTAGAGAGGGGAGATGTCAAAAAGTAGAAGGAAATTATCATCAAAAAGGTGTTGACACATTAGATAACAATGGATCTCTTTGATCAATGTTACAACAGAGATGTGAAAAGAATAATAATACTAACTTGTGATATGGATTTTGTGCCGATTTTAAATAAGTTGAGAGATACTGGCATCAATGTCATATTATATTACTTCAATGATTTCGCTAGAGGTTCTGATTTTTCCATGTCAAATCATATTCTAACTGCTTGTGATCTATCCGTATTAATAACAAGAGATATGTTAATGAGATCGGAAAAAAAATAATATGATGAATGGCCCTCCTGATTTCCCGGTAAACTGGATTTGAAGAGTATGAACTATTCTCCTCCTACTTTCTCAACAGCTTCAATATGTTCATTGTAGGAATATGCTTTATCAGCCGACATTTCAAATAATTGTATTGGGTGTAAAGTCGGGGGACCGGAAAAGCATTAAATGTTTCCTCCGCGTCACCCAATGGTCGAGATCAGGGTGATAGCCCGGTGAAGGGATGGATATGGCAGAGATCATAGTGACTGGAGGGGCAGGCTTCATAGGAAGCCATCTGGTTGACCATCTCATCGATCAGGACCATAACGTCATCGTGGTCGACGATCTATCCTCGGGGTCCACCGATAACCTCTCTCAATGGATAGGAGATGAGAGGCTCAGGTTCGTCAGATGGGACATAACCGGGCCCCTTGATGGCTGTGAGGAGCTGGCATCATTCGGCGGCATCGACTGCATATTCCACCTGGCCGCAAGGATAGATGTGATCACATCATTCGATGAGCCGCTGGACGATGCGAGGAGAAACTACATCGGAACCCTCAACGTTCTTGAGTTCGCCAGGGAGCACGGATGCAAGCAGGTGATATTCAGCTCCTCCGCGGCGGTCTTCGAGGATAACGGCATTGTGCCCATCGATGAGGATTTCCCGAAGAGGCCCCTCTCCCCTTACGGCTTTCACAAGCTTATGTCCGAGGGCCTTCTAAGCCTCTACGGCGATCACCACGACATGAGGAACGCATCCTTTCGGTTCTTCAACGTCTACGGGCCGAGGCAGGACCCGACAAACCCCTATTCAGGGGTCATATCCAAGTTCATCCAGATGTGCATTGACAGAAAGAGGCTCATCATATTTGGCGACGGGGAGCAGACCAGGGATTTCATTTTCGTCAAGGATGTCGTCAGGGCGCTGGTCCGCGGATACGAGAAGGGTGCTGTGGGCCAGTTCAATGTCGGCACCGGGAACGAGACGGCCATAAATGAGCTGGCATCGATCGTTGCCGATGGATTCGATATCGAACCCGACGTGGATCACAGAGGGGAGAGAAGGGGAGAGATCAGAAGGTCCTGTGCGGATATCGGCAGGATGAGGGGGGAGCTGGGGATCACACCCGAGATACCATTGGCCGATGGGATCCGGGATACCATAGGATGGTACGTCGGTGATATAAGAACGCAAGGGGGGGAGAGCTGATGGCGAATATCCTGGTGACCGGGTCGGCCGGGTTCATCGGTTTCCACCTGTCAAGGGCGCTCCTTGAAAGGGGGGACCGCGTTATCGGATATGACAACATCAACGATTACTACGATACGGACCTGAAGTATGCCAGGCTGGAGATACTGAGGGGGTACGATGGGTTCTCGTTCCACAGGGCGGATCTGGAGGATGGCCCCGGGTTGGAT
>CBDVER010000425.1:0-2150 GCA_965373055.1 uncultured Thermoplasmata archaeon | reverse complement strand
GCCTCGTCGACCATGAATATTATCCCCCGTTGTGTTGAGACCAGGCTATCTCTGATCACGTTCCTCTCGTATTCGCCCACCAGGTCCCTGATGTTCTTTCCCGAAAAGGAAGCCCGATCCATCGATATGAAAACAACATCGTCTTCCATCGTTCCATTTTCGAGAAGGTGCCTGATGGTTTGGAACAGAATGGTGGTCTTTCCCACTCCTCTCAGCCCGGACAGGATGATCACCCTGGGTTTTCTGTGGATATCCTTTGATAATTCAGAAGAGAGATCCCTTACCTGCCTGGAAACCGCCCTCATCGGGAGCGATCCCTTTTCATCTCGAGTATAGGGCTCGACCAGGGATCGGGATAGTTCCATCAAGCTCTCTATTTGCTCCATCTATCATATATGGATCAAAGTAGTATATAAATGTCTTTAACATCAAAATAATAGAAGGGGAAGGGCGGAACACCTTTTCGGATCTCATCTGATGCGTGGCTTCGTTCCATGCGGTTACATAAAGTAAAACGGCACCAGGGGCCCTTATCATGAGTAATGCGTTCAATTTTTCAGACAGCATTTCTTGTATTTCTTACCGGAACCGCAGGGACAGGGTTCATTCCTTCCGATCTTTTTATCCTCCTTCAACATCCTATGGATATTGATGTCCCTTATATCCGATCCCACATCATCCTCTGTTTCAAAATGTCCATGACGAGATCACAAATAAACCAACTCAAAGTGTGTTGTAAAATTCTGGATGCCCCACAAGGAACTATGGGCCATTGTGGATGTGAATGGCCAACCGCTCCCTTTAGATGAAAATACCGGGAGGGCGGTGATTAACCATATTCCCGACTCATTCAAAGAAGGAGTAGATTTCATTCAAAACTCGTCATATTACCTTAATAGAATTATGACCCGAGATCAATGACATTGATCTTTCAGATCAATTTCTTGATCAGATCCATCCCCGAACATCGTTGATCCAAAATCAAACGAATCCGATCATCATCAACTCCTGATCTCCAGTTCACCTCTTTTTTCAATTTCGTAGAGGATCTGCTCTGCGACCCTGGACACCTCTCCATCCATCGATTTGGACATCTGCTCGAAGAGGGGGACGCGCACAAGGTAGATGTTCTCATCCATGATCAGGTCCTCCTCGAGAAGGAAGCAGAAGGCCCTGAGCCCCTCGATCTGGACATTCCCGAGAGGGTCGAAGATCGCCCTCATCAAAAGGCCAATACAGTTCGGGATATGTTCAAGCATATCCGTGTCCTTCTCCAGTATCAACCTCAGACAGAACACCGCGTTCCCCCTTATTCCCTCGTGATCATCCTGGGTCAGGTCCACGATCTTCTCCAGGATCGGAGGGACGATAGAGTCCTTCACATTGAGGTGTTCAACGGCATGTCCCAGGATGCAGAGGGTGTTCGCCCTGACCATTTCGAGGATATCCCTGCGAATATGGTCCCTCCTGGCACGCCCCTTCTCAATATCCGTTTCGAACAGGGGGGACGACACTATCATGCCCCCATCCCTCTTCATCAACTTCCTGGTGAAGGTTCCATTTCCGTCAATGAAGATGATGTGGAGGATCTTTGATGTGGTGTCCAGGACCAGGTCCGGGTCGTCCTCCAGCATCAATACCTGCAGCTTTGAGATCACCCTGTCATCGGAGAGCTTCTTCACCTTCCTCTCCTCAACCAACTTTTCGATAGCCCCGAAGAAGCGGTCAATTGACTCACGGCTGCCCGGATCGTAATACTTCAATGCAAGGTCCATCTCCGAGCCTCCCTTCCTGGGCGTTCTGGAGTCCCTACCACCAAGAACTATATGTCTGGTTATCACGTGCGGGATCTGTATGCCCTTCCAATGGATGGCCTCGAATGGTACGCCAATGGGATACGTTATCAGTCTCATGATTTACAATATGCGAGGAAAGTAAATAAGTAATTTCACGTTATTAACGTTATAATTATCGGGATGAAGGAACCTGTTTTTCACATGGAAAAAGAAACGTTGTTCTGGATCAAGAATGGATCTTCATAGGGTTGAACACGATAGTAATTTTACAATCTTCTTATTTGATAATATTGATCAATAATTCCTTTTCAATGACATGTGTTGGATAATCGATCAGGAGTTCGATAAGAATTT
>CBDVER010000424.1:0-2168 GCA_965373055.1 uncultured Thermoplasmata archaeon | reverse complement strand
CATTATGTACAGGTCCGACGACCCCACAAGCAGGATGTCGCCGAACAGGATCGATGTGGGGTCCTTCATCCCCGTGCTCTCGGGGAGCGCCAGGAACAGGGACCCGATCGCCATTCCCACCACCCAGATGACGCCGATGGTGGAATCCTCACGGATCCTGGACCTCACCCAGCCTGTTGACAGGATAAAAGCGGCCCCCAACGCAAATAGGACCGCCCCCAGCAGGGGATCGAACCACGCCCACCCGTAGGCGCCCTGGAGGTAGTATGCCAGGCCTATCCCGCCAAAGGTCGTGTGGGATATCCCCCCGGCGATGAATACGTTCCTTCTCACCACGACGTATGTGCCGATCGTTCCGCAGACCAGGGACGCCAGGAACCCGGCGATGAACATCCTCTGCACGAACACCAGATCCAGAAATGCAAGTATATCAGTCAATTTCACTCCTCCATCAATGGTCATGTGGTGGGAGGACCCTGTGGGGGACTCCATGGGCGATAAGGTCAACGGGACATTGATAGGCCATCTCCAGCATCTCCGGGGTGAGGAGGGGCTCGTCGTTCTTGAAGAGATGTCTGTTGATGCATGCAATGGAGCCGACGTGGGAGGAGACGACGCCGATATCGTGTGTTACCAGGACTATGGTCATCTCATCGTTGAGATGGGCCAGCAGCTCGTATATGGACTCCTCTATCCTGGCATCCACCGAGGCCGTGGGCTCATCCAGCAGGAGTAGCCTGGGTTTGGATGATAGTGCCCTTGCGATGAAGACCCTCTGTTTCTGTCCCCCCGAGAGCCTGGCCATGTGGCGGTCCTTCAGGTCCCACATGTCGACGGCCTTGAGGGCCCTTTCGGTCTCCTCCCGGTCCTTCCCCGAATACCAGGGGTTCATCCCCCGGGAGCTCCTCCTTCCCATCATCACCACGTTCCTGACCTTGATGGGGAACTCCCGGTCGAACAGCGAGTACTGGGGCACGTAGCCGATATGCTTCCTCCCCTCACTGGGCTCCTTGCCGTAGATGCTGATCCTGCCCTTTGAGGGTTTGATCAACCCGAGGAGGGCCTTGAGGAGGGTGGTCTTGCCACCTCCATTGGGGCCGATCAGGCCGAAGAACTCGCCGTGCTCCACCCTGAGGTCGATATCCTCAAGGACCGTCTCTCCCTCGTAGCCTGCGGATAGGTCCTTGATCTCTATGGGAATGGGCCCGGAGAATGGTGAATGTTCGCTCAATTCTCGAATCCCCCTTCTATCTTGACGGCCACGTCACGCATGTTGTCTATGTAGTTGGAAGCAAGCGGATCGATCGTTGCCACCTCCCCTCCGATGGATTCCGCTATGACCTCCGCGGATGATGTATCGAACTGCGGCTGGACGTATACAACGGTTATGTTATGCGACTTAGCCTGGTCGATCAATGCGGCCAGCCCCTGGGGGCCGGGCTTCTTTCCCTCCTCCTCTATCGTCAGCTGGGTGAGGTTGAGGTCGTCCCCGAAGTATCCCCAGCCCGGATGGTACGTGAGGAACTCCCTGCCGTCGTGGGGTTCGAACATGCTCTCAAGCTCCGAGATCAGAGCGTCCAGTTCCACGATGTAAATTTCGTAGTTCTCGCTGTATGTGTCCTCGTTCTCCGGATCCATCTCTATAAGGGCGCGGTAGACGTTCCCCGCCATGATCCTGTAGTTACCCGGCGACAGCCAGATGTGGGGGTCCTCCGTCCCGTGGTCGTGATCATGAGCTTCTTCCTCGTGATGTTCGCCGAACTCCAGTATCTCCACCCCTTCGGAACAGTCCACGACGACCATGTCGCTATTCTGCTCCTTCAGCGTGGATAGGTGATTGATCTCGAACTCCACCCCGGACCCGACCATGAAATATATGTCGGCCACGGCAACGTCCAGAAGCTGGCTGGGAAGTGGGCTGTATGAGTGCGGGCTCTGGCCCGTGGGAACCATGACATCGACGGAGACCAGATCTCCGCCTATCCTCTCCACCATCTCCCTCTGGGGCTCTATGGTTATTATCACGTCCACCTTACCGCTCTCCCCCAGGTCGATGCACCCGGAGAGAAACATGGTCCCGATGGATATGAGCATCAGTGCCATGAGGAGATATGGGGCAGGATTGCCCCTTCCATCCATCGTTTGACCCGTCATGTTGATAATATATC
>CBDVER010000423.1:0-2172 GCA_965373055.1 uncultured Thermoplasmata archaeon | reverse complement strand
CATTGTGATGGACAATACGATATCGTACTGCTCCTACGGCATCTACCTGGATGGATCCCAGAGCGACAACCACCTGCTTGATAATGATATATCCCGAGGTTCCAATGGGATCCTTGTGAGGGGCGTGGGGGGAAACAGGATCGAGAGGAACGATATCCACAATATGAGCGTCTCCGGGATCACACTCGATGCTTCGTACGATGACGTCCACTGCAACCTGATCAGGGATTCAAGCGAGGGGATCCTGCTGTTCGCGGAGGTCGATGCAGAGGTGTACTACAATCGCTTGATCAACAACACTGGCTTCGGCCTGTACGCCCTTGACTCCACTTCCCTCAACGTGTTCCACCACAATGTCCTCATCGATAACAACGGCGCAACGGAGATCTACAATATTGAGAACGTTCAGGCAAAGGATGACAGCGGCACACACCTCTGGTCCTGGATCGGATACGGCAACCACTGGAGCGATTGGCTCTCCCCGGATGACGATCTGGACGGGATAGTGGACGATGTGTACGTGATCGACCCGACCGACCCGATTACCGATGAATTTCCGCTTGTGGACCTCCCTCAGTGCCCACATTTCATCCCATCCTCGCCCATGGACCTGTACTCCGTACCGGAGGTGGGAAAGGTCATCATTGGATGGTCGGCTCCCTACTACGACGGCAACGGCGTGGACGGATATATGGTGTTCAGACGGGATGATATCGTCTCCTACTGGCCTCCGGATTTCATAGGTGATGTGGATGGAGATACCCTGATGATCGTGGACGATACCGGCGCTGTGGGGATGGATCACTATTACTATGTGAAGGCCTACAACAGTGCAGGGGAGTCGTTGAGAAGCGCATATCTCGTAACGGCATCCCTGTTGCCTCTGAACGAACCCTCTGCGGTGATATACGTTCCCCTCAACGGGAGCTTCCTCAACTCGAGTGATATCGCCGTTAGCTGGTCTGGGGACGGCCATGGGCTGCCCATTCTGGAATATGGGATCATGGTGGATTCCGGGGAATGGATCAACGTTGCAAAGGAGACATCATATCAGCTAACCGGATTATCCGATGGGCCCCATACCATCCGGGTCAGGATGATGACGGCCCTGGGCTGGCATCTATCGGAGAATACAACGGCGATCGTCGACACGACAGGGCCGACCCTGACGCTGTTCAATACCACGGAGCTGCTCCTTATCAACTCCAATTCTGCCACTATCCACTGGGAGGGTACGGATGCAGCCTCCGGGATATCCGCATACTGGATCAAGGTGGATAACGGCTCCTGGGTCGAGCTGGGGTTGGTTGATAACCATACCATTATCGACATGGGCCATGGAACGCACATCATCCTTGTGCGGGCATACGATGAGGTGGGCCTCTACGACGAGAAGACCTTCAATATCACCGTGGACCTGATCGCCCCATACATGGTTGAGTTCGGGCCCACGGGCGAGGTGTTGCTGAACGGGACAACGATAGAGCTCGGGTTCTCCGAGGAGGTCTTCGACCTTAGGGTGGAGTTCGACCCCGGGATAACAATTGGATACTTATGGGACCCCCGACCAGGAGATCATTTCCGCTTCAACTACAGCTGGTTCATTCCGGGAGTTACATACAACCTCACGGTCACATGCCACGATAGGGCCGGGAATGCAATGGCCCCGTTCACCTGGAACTTCACCACCCTTCCGGAGGAGAACCAGACCGAGAATATCACGATATATTATCTCATCACGGGAAGGGTCCTGGACGAGGACGGGGAGCCTCTGACGGGGGTACAGGTCATTCTTGTTGGCGTCAACGTTACCTACACGGATGAGAACGGATACTACAACTTCACGGCGGAGGCGGGGACCTACGACATCTACATCAATTTGGAAGGGTTCTTCGAGTACAACCTGAATTTCACAACCGGAAATGGTACCCGGATCGATGTTGATGATATCTTCCTGCGGGAGATCATCGAGGATGTGGAAGAGCCCATCGACGATGAGCCCAAGAAGACCGAGCTGCCGCTGGTGCCCATAATCATCGGACTTATCGGAGGAGGCATCATCGGGGTGGGCGTATACGTGATGAAAAAGCGTGGGGAGAAGTCCGAATGGGACTTCGAGGAGGAGGAGGGGGAGGAGGATTACGATTTCGAGGAAGAGGAAGAGGACGACGA
>CBDVER010000422.1:0-2175 GCA_965373055.1 uncultured Thermoplasmata archaeon | reverse complement strand
GTGAACATAACCAGATACGCATACGACCTGGGCGAGATCACCACCTTCGAGGAGGAGGGCGGCGAGGCCGAGGATGATGGCGGTACGAATTGGATTCTCATCTTCCTTCTGCTTGCCGTTGTTGGTGTTGGCGCCTTCTTCGGAGGTAGATATTATAACAGGAAGAAGGAGCAGCAGGTCATAACCGGTGTGAAAGTGGATGGAGAAAAACCTTAAATCCAACTTCCATATAGGGACGCATTAACCAATTGGGCCAGTAGCTTAGCTAGGTGGAGCATCCGGCTGATAACCGGAAGGCCCCCGGTTCGAATCCGGGTTGGCCCACCAACTTTTTATTAATCATTTTTTCTTATTCATTGATCATTTGGGTTATTTTCCCTGACGAAAAATAATGTTATTGCCCACGGTTTTAAATATAGTGCATACTTAGAAGTGTGCACATCTTATTACCTTGGAATGATATATATCTATTGAAACCATATAACTTTATATACTTACTATGTTTTATCCTTAATTAATGGATAAAACCATATTGTTGGAACTAAGATCGGTATTACTTGAAAGAGTTGATCTCTCCAACATTCCCGAAGAGGTGTGGAAGAGATCCTCCGCCTTGAACACCTGGGGCACCAATGCGATCGAGGGATCGACGATAACCTGGAACGATGCAAAGAAGATCCTTCTCGAGGAGAGAAGTATAAAAGACCGACCAATAAGGGATGTTCTTGAAACCGTTCAGCATGAGAGAACCTTCAGGGGGATGGTGGGAAGGATGAAACACCCCATTAACCTGATCACCATCCTGGAGTTACACGAAGGGGTTTTCAGAGGAGTGCTTCCCGATGCAGGTATGTGGAGGCGCGTCAATGTAAGGATCGAAGGCGCAAATTTCACACCCCCAAGAATGGAAAAGGTCATCCCGATGATGGACGATCTGATCAGCGAGTATCACGTCAAGGATACAATGGGAGATGATGTGTTCCGTGTGGCCTCATGGTTCCATTATAATTTTGAGACAATACATCCATTCCGGGATGGGAACGGAAGGGTTGGAAGGCTTTTAATGAACCTTCACCTGCTGAAACATAACTGGCCACCAATCCATATACTACCCAATGATAGGGATGATTATCTGAATGCCTTGGCAAATCCCAGTATTGGTGATCTCGACCCGTTGACATCAATGATCGAACGCTTGATGGGATCCAGCCTCCTGGACCTGCTTGACGGGACCGGCACTGCTGAGGATGAATTGATGGACCTGAAGAGGGCCTCCTCTTTGGTACCATATGCTCCAAATTATCTTGGTTTGAGATGCAAGCAGGGGGAGCTCCCGGGAGTTCTATCGGGGCATCGCTGGATGACCAGTGAGAGAGCGTTGAAGATCTATATGGATCATAAGGGAAGAAAATGAGGCATATATGCGAACCTTTCATCAGGTCGCATAAATGATTTATCCTATTGGCCATATTGTACGATGTTAGCAGGGGGCCCCGTATGGATACCATATTGATCATTATCTTTCTGATCGTCTTCGTGACAGTCCTGATATTCCTCAGCGGCTGGTTCTCGGGGACGGAGACAGCCTTGACGAATCTGGGTCCAGCAACCGTGGCGAAGATGAAGAAGGAGGGGGACAGGAACGTGGAGTACGTAATCAAACTCAAGAGGAGGATGGACCGGACCCTCATCACCATCCTCATCGGGAACAACATCGTCAACATCGTACTCTCATCCGTCGCCGCCCTTATCGCAAATGAGCTATTTGCGGAGGTCGGCGTCTCCATAATGATCGGCGTAATAACCTTCCTTGTCATCCTCTTTGGTGAGATCACCCCCAAGAACAGCGCTATCTTCGATTCGAGGAAGAAGGCGAACAGGAACGCAAAGGCCGTCTACTACCTCTCGGTGGTTATCTCACCCCTGATATCTCTGTTCATCATCATCTCACGGGGACTTATCAAGATGGTAGGGGGGCCCACGAAAGAGAGAAGGCTGTTCGCCTCGGACGATTCAATAAAGGACCTGGCATCTCTCTCCGAGGAGGAGGGCGTGATCAAGCCCATCGAGAAGGAGATCATATGCAAGGTGTTCCTCTTCGGGGACAGGAAGATCTCCGACGTAATGGTGAATATGAAGGATGTTTTCCAGCTCAAGAAGGACCATTCGACCTAT
>CBDVER010000421.1:0-2179 GCA_965373055.1 uncultured Thermoplasmata archaeon | reverse complement strand
GTGATCGATTCGGTACTCCCCGAGGTTCTCGACCTCACAGCGAAAGACCCTGTTACACAGGAGGATCATTAACTCCAGTTCTCCATAAGCGATAATGAGGGTATATCGGGCGGTTTCTTCGAATACTGGTATGATGATGGTCCCCGTTTCAATGATTCAGAGTTGAACAACGATGTACGTATTGATGATATTCCCCCCGATGCGCTTATGTTGAACTACCGGGCCGGCGCCCGGGACCTGGATGGCAATTGGAGGATCATCCAGAGGAGCGTTGAGATAGAGGATGGCACACTACCAAGTATCGATATACAGTATAAAACTCCATTCACGTCTCGCCCCTTTAAAGTGTGGGTTGTTGCAACCGACAACAGAGAGGTCTGGGAGACCTCCTTGAAGTACTCAATCGACGGTGATAGTGCCCAGATATCTGCACTATTCCCCGGCCCCTATTACGAGATCGAGCTTCCACCCGAGGCCACAACGATAACCCTTTATGGTTCTGCCAGGGACGGAAACAGGAACGAGAATATATCCCGGGTTGTACTGGAGGTCCTTGATGGCACACCACCTGTTGTGGAATTCAGCAATTTGGAGATAGGACAAGACGGATCGATCAGCCTGTTCTTCACCTGTGAGGACAACAGGGAGCTGGCCAGGATATGGGTAATTCTGATAGGGGAAGATGATCACGCCCATAACGTATCAATGGACCCTGTTGAGGGAATTGACCAGGTGATAACCTTCTCCAAAAAGGGATTGGGCGGGGAATTCAACTATACGATATATGCAGTTGACGCCCAGGGTAACGTCGTATCCACGGATGCAAGAACTATCGTGTTGCCCGTTGATGGGTCCGGGTCAGCCTCTTTCATCTGGATCGTATTGTTGTTGATCGCTATTCTGATCGTTTTGGCTGTGGCGGTCTTCATAGTATACTATAAAAGATCCAGACCCGAAGAAAACCAGGTGGAGATCGAGAAGATCAAGGAGGTCTTCGACCACTTCGAGGTGGGGACCAGGAGAAAAGATATGGACTGTTACAAGGTCCTTGGTGTTCCAAATAGCGCAACGGTTCAGGAGATAACAAAGAGCTACCGCGAACTTGCTCTGGTCCATCACCCTGACATGATCGGAAATGGAGCATCTGTCGACGATGCTGAAATGAAGAGGATCAACTGTGCCAAGGCGATTCTAATTGATCCGGAGAAGAGAGCAATTTTGGACCGTTACCTGGGATCCAGATGAAGTCAATACTATGAAAGATGGGGACAACGTCGAGATAGAGATCGAGGAGGGCAGGATCACGATGGGAGGGAAGGAGTTCTCCTTTCCGAAGCTCCCTCCGCAGATTCTGGAGATCAGGGATGCTGGCGGGCTGTTGAACTACGCCAGGAAGAAGCTGGAAGCGAGGGATCGAGGATAGTGGATCATGGAGAGATGGGCCATTTCCCTTCAACTAACTTTTAATATGGTGCCATCGATTAACGAACTTGGGAGGAGTTCAGTGGTAACGAACCGTGTCATTGCTATCATCTCATTGGCAGTGATGGCTCTATTCCTGCTCCCCTCCGTCCTCAATGGGTTCGAGTCCCCCGATCACGACGATAATGACCTGATCCTTCCATCCTCCACCGACGATACGATCCTGATAGAGGGAGACTCCGCTTTCAACGCATCAAATGGTATCAGCTCGGGATCGGGAACGGCGAACGATCCATATGTCATCGAGAACAAGACCATCGAGGTCACTGATACCGTGGGAATAATGGTCGTGAATACTACCAAGCACCTGGTGATAAGGAACTGTACGATATCCGGTGGGAAGACGGATTGGATAAATTCGATATCCATTCTCAACACCTCAAATGTAACAATCAACAATATCGAGATATCTCAGGGTGATATTGGTATCTATTCCCTGGAATCAAGAAATATTATGGTGTCCAATCTGATTGTGAACTCCAGCAGATATGGCCTATCAATGAGAGATATAGAGAATCTATCCATCGTTAGATCATATTTTATGAACAATACCGCTGGTTTAAAGGTGTTT
Source organism: uncultured Thermoplasmata archaeon (assembly GCA_965373055.1). GTDB lineage: Archaea > Thermoplasmatota > Penumbrarchaeia > Penumbrarchaeales > Penumbrarchaeaceae > JAGLEG01. The sequence continues at coordinate 126 of CBDVER010000421.1, read as the reverse complement.
AGAGGGAATGATCTGAATATTTCTCATTTGATATTTAAAAACAATCCCGCTAGAGCAATTGACCTGAGATTTGTTGAAAACGTACTGGTTAAAAACAATACTATTTTATCAAATGGTGCGGGAATT
>CBDVER010000420.1:0-2184 GCA_965373055.1 uncultured Thermoplasmata archaeon | reverse complement strand
GGCAACTGGACCCTCATCACCGTGGCGGCTTTCAGGGGCGATGAGGAGATCATGGTTGGAACGTGGCATATGGATGGAGAGCCGATGGCCGCAGCCGACCGGTTCAACTTCACCACGTCCTACACGGGAAACCGCTCCAGCAGGGAGAGCCCGTATTCCCTGTTATACAAACTCCCAGGGAATACCACGTTCGAGGGCGAACCTGATCAGCTCCAATGGAACATCTCGGTGCTGGATGTCAACAGGCCGCCCATTCTCCAGGGGGCATCTCCCACGGGAGGTGACGTCTACATATACGAGGCGGACAACATCACATTCTCCCTCAACGTATCCGACCCTGATAATGATCTGCTGATCTTCAGCTGGTATGTGGATGGAGAGCTTCAAGATGGGTCAAGAAGCGACCTCACACTGCGATCGTCCTACGCCGGAAACCTATCATCCACGAACTCTCCTTATGACATCAGGGCAACCGTATCCGACCAACACGACAATATCAGCGTGAATTGGACCCTACATATAATTGACAGGGATAGGCCGTTCACCTACCTTCTGGACCCCACCCCTGGCGATTACACGATCGGGATGGATCAGGTTCTGAACATCTCATATTCGGCTCACGATCCGGACGGGGACCCGATCAGCTCGAGATGGGACCTGCTGGGCTTCAATATTACCTCCAAGGATCATCTGGTGATCTCCCCTATTGATCTCAACCTATCGGGAAATGAGACGTTCCAGGTCCTCCTGGTACTGTATGCTGGTCAGCAGATGGAGTCATTCACGTGGAATATCACCATCGAGGAGAGGGCCCCGGAAGAGCCCATTCCCGGCCCTATGGGCGTTTCCATCACATCCCCACAGGAGGGCGAGACATTCTACCCGGACGAGAACATCACCCTCTCCGCGACAGAGGCCGACGACAGGGAGGTGACGTTCGTCTGGTATCTGAATGGGGTCGAGGTACAGGGGGAGGACCTGACCCTCCGCGACCTTCTTCCAGGCAATTATACGCTCGACCTGTGGGCATCGGTCCCGAATGCCGAGGGGATAACCCTCCAGGTGAACTTTACCGTGATACAGAGAGAAAGCCCACAGCCGGCCAAGGAGGATGATGCCGATAAAGAATACGAGATCCCATGGTGGCTTGTCATCGCCCTCGTGATCCTCGTGATCGCCGCTTCGGCGCTGATCCTGTTCCTTGTGGCCCGCAGACGGCCTGAGGAGTGGGATAACGAGGAGTAGAACGAAAGGTTAATTATCAGTTCCACTTACATGGGAACGGTGGATAAAATGGTCGTGAAAGTTGCAATAAACGGGTATGGAACCATTGGGAAAAGGGTCGCTGATGCCGTCTCCCTTCAGGATGATATGGAGATCGTAGGCGTCACCAAGACCAGGCCCACGTTCGAGGCGCGAATGGCCATCGACAAGGGATATGACCTCTACGTGATATATGAGGAGAAGATACCCGATTTCGAGAGGGCCGGGATCAAGGTGAGCGGAACCCTGAGAGACCTGCTGAAAAAGGTGGATATCGTCGTGGACTGTGCGCCGGGGAAGAAGGGCATCGATAACCTGGAGACATACAAGAAGGCGGGAGTAAAGGCGATATTCCAGGGAGGGGAGAAACACGACAGGATCGGGCATTCATTCAACTCCCTGAGCAATTACTCCGAGAACCTTGGTTTGGATTATGTGAGGGTCGTGAGCTGTAATACCACCGGCCTTGCGAGGACCATTTTCCCCCTGGTTCGTGATATCGGGGTAGATAGAATATACGCCACGATGATACGAAGAGGTGTTGATCCAAACGATTCCAAGAAAGGGCCCGTTAACGCCATCACCCCGGTTCTCAATGTTCCATCCCACCACGGCCCGGACCTCAAGACAGTGATAGAGGGTGTGGAGATAGATACACTGGCGGTCGCTGTGCCAACAACCCTGATGCACGTCCACACCATTATCGTCAAGCTCAAGAGGGATTCCTCGACCGAGGAGGTACTGGAACTCTGGAGGAATACCCCCAGGGTGAATTTCGTCAAAGGGTCAGAGGGGATAATCTCGTCAGCCCAGATCATGGAGATGGGCAGGGACCTTCTTAGGCCGAGATCCGACCTGAACGAGATACAGGTATGGGAGGATGGGGTCCACGTGGTCGGGGATCACCTGTACTACTATCAG
>CBDVER010000419.1:0-2191 GCA_965373055.1 uncultured Thermoplasmata archaeon | reverse complement strand
GTTGAGAGGTACGGTCAGTATGAAAAAGGACAAGGGACGACAGCTGTAGACGTTGGTCTTTCTCCATCTTCTCAGAAGAAGTAACGGGGAAGACCTTGAGATCAGGTATCTCCCATTGAAGGATGGAGAGGTCGATTTCGTGCTGCTCACAAGGGGTAAGGTCAAAGAACTTATTCAGGCCTGTTATGACACCACCGATCCGGACACCAGGAGGAGGGAGAACGATGCCCTGATCAAGGCGGGCAAGGATCTGGGGTGCAAGGACCTGAAGGTCATCACCTGGGATGAGGATGTCAAAGGAGAAGGTGGATGTATCGATCATATACCGCTCTGGAAGTTCCTACTTGACAGACCTTAGGTACAATTTGATCCGACATGACCTGAAGGATATATCCTGTCATATCAATAATGTTGTAGTTCGTGACAGATATGATATCTTGGACTGGCGTCTACACTTTCTGTTGAAGAATAGCCTGGTGTGGCAGATTCCGAAAGGTGAGAGATCAAGATCTTCATGTATCTATTCCGGAATGGTGCCTTCGAGCTTCACGATATGAAGAGCCGGGCCGATGCGTAATGCGGATCGCAGGTCAGGTTCACCCCCAGCTGTCTCAGGCCTTTCTCATCACCCGGGCTGGGAATATGGGTCAGGTGCACCTCGCATCCTGAGAGCCCTTTCAGTTTTTCCATTGCAAGGCGGGCAGAGGGATTGGTGGTAGCGCTGATGCTCAGTGCAATAAGGGTTTCATCCAGGTCCAGGCTGATGGTCGGCTTTCCCAGGATGTTCTTTTTAAGGTCGGTGACGGAGGCTATGGTGTTCTTGCTAAGCAGATCGATGTGATGAGGGATCCCCGCCATCCTCTTGATGGCGTTGAGAACCAGGCTGGATGATGCGTGCATCAGCGGGGAGTTCTTCCCCGTGACCATATCCCCGTCCGGAAGCTGCAGGGCGGCCCCACAGAATATTCCCTTGTTCCCCTCCTCGCCTTCCGCCTTTTCCGCTGCGGTCCTGGCAGGAGTGACCACCGCCCGGTGTTCCGGCTGCAGCTCGAACTCCTCCAGAAGCGCGCTGATCCGCTGGACCGTTTCGACGTCAGCAGCTCCCAGGGCGGCCTCCGTGGAATATCGGAAGTACCTGCGGATCAGCTCCTGTTTTGCGGCCTCGGAGGCAGCCTCATCGTCCACGATCGCAAAGCCCGCCCTGTTCACCCCCATTTCAGTCGGCGATCTGTACAGAACGGAATCGTGGGAGATGCTGGAGAGGATCCTGCGAAGAAGCGGGAAGGCCTCAACGTCCCTGTTGTAGTTGACGGCCACCTCGCCACAGGATTCCAGGTGGAAAGGATCTATCATGTTGACGTCCCGGAGGTCAGCTGTTGCCGCCTCGTACGCCGCATTGACCGGATGGCGGAGGGGGAGGTTCCAGATGGGGAAGGTCTCGAACTTGGCGTAACCGGCCTTTCTCCCCATCTTGTGATCGTGATAGACCTGGGAGAGGCACGTCGCCATCTTTCCGCTGTTTGGTCCAGGAGCGGTGACGACCACGAGGGGGCGGGTCGTCTCGATATATGAATTGGAGCCGTAGCCCTCGTCGCTCACTATGCGCTGAATGTCCACAGGGTACCCGGGGATAGGTCCATGAGTGTACACGTCGACCCCCTGCCTTTCAAGCTTTCTCTTGAACGTCGTGGCCCCCACCTGTCCCTCGAAACGGGTGATAACGACCGCTTTCACGTCGAGGCCCCGCTCGCGCAGGTCGTCTATGAGCTTGAACGCATCGGAGTCGTAGGTGATCCCGAAGTCGGCACGGATCTTCTTCCTCTCTATGTCCCCGGAGTAGATGCAGAGGATTATGTCCACCTCGTCCTGAAGCTGTTGCAGCAGGCGCACCTTGACATTTGGGTCGAAGCCGGGCAGTACCCGGGAGGCGTGGTAATCGTAGAGCAGCTTGCCCCCGAACTCCAGGTAGAGCTTGTTGTCGAATTGACGAACGCGGTCCAGTATGGCCTCTGACTGCTCCCTGAGATACTTCTCGTTGTCGAACGCTATCTGGTTATTCATCTGTATCACAACTTTGATAGATCTAATCTGATCTTAGCCTCTCAACGTTGGGAGAAGCCTAACTTTGACATGTGAGTGTCAAAGTGAGGCTGTAGAGCTCCCCTGGATATTTTCTGTCTGTCCCTTTCCC
>CBDVER010000418.1:0-2193 GCA_965373055.1 uncultured Thermoplasmata archaeon | reverse complement strand
AATTTGTTGAAGGAAGTATATTGAAATTGTGCGGGGCTATGAAAAATATAAAATTTTATCATTGTTGTATTTTTCATACCACCGGACGAATCTTCGATTCGTCAAAGGTTTTCCTGTTTAAGAGATGAACGATATCCCAGTCTAACAGGAAATCTCAACCAAGAGCTGAACAATGTTCAAACCTGAATAAAAAAATCCAGAATCATAGAGCTATTATTCCCGTTCTGTATTTCTGACGATAATAAGACACATTTGGAAAGCTTTTTTATAGATTACAAGACATTATAGAAATGTTATTGGGGGATATCGAAATGTACAGAATCGCCAATCTAGGTAGAATGCTCCTTATCATAAGCATCCTCTCCATCACAGGCCTGTCATCCATTTTCTCGATCAATGGTGAAGCAGTTGCAGGGGATGGGATCCCCATGCTGGTCACGGACCATACGCAAAAGACGGCTTTCACCGGGGAGCAGTTCACCTTTACCGCCGAGCTCTACGATGATGATGGTATTGATCAGGCCATGGTGGAGTACTGGTTCGGACAGGAGGAATCCGTGAATAAAAGCATGGCCAATTCAGGCGATAACTGGACCTGGTCGATCGTTATACCTCATACCAGCAACAATTTGAATTACGAATTCCATTTCAAGGACACGCTGGGCATATGGAATAAGACCATGTGGAGATCCATACCGGTGATCGATGATATACCGCCGGTCCTTGATGAGGATCTCACGCCCGATACTGCTTCAACCGGGGACGAGCTCATATTCTCGATCGAGGCGTCTGATAACGTGGACCTGCAGGCGGTCTTCCTTGAATACTGGTTCGGTGAGGAAGACCATACGAATATCACAATGGCCAGGGGAGACGGATACTCATTCACATTGGACATTCCCGATGATTCACTGGTGACGCTTCATTATTTTGTGGGGGCCATCGATACATCCGGCCTTGTATCCATCTCCGATATCTCTGAGGTCACCATCGAAGATAACGACCCACCCACCATACTGGGCGATATATCCATACCAGGGATCGTCAGCTGCGGGGACAACTGTACGATATCCGCCGTGATCAGGGATAATATCGGACTTACAGAGGTCAAGATGGAATACTGGTTCACAGGAGGAACCAAACAGGAGATACCCATGGAGGATTCCGGACCATTTTATTCCTGTGTGATAGATATCACCGCCGACTGTACCTCGGACCTGGAGTTCGAGGTGATCGCGATCGATAACAGTGGGAACACGTTCAGGTCTTCCATTGAATATGTGGAGATCAATGATCGAACGCCCCCGGTGATCGAGCCCATATCCGATGTATACGTGAACGTCTCGGAACTCTTCACCATTACGGTCGTGGCGTCTGACAATGTCAGGATACATTCGGTTGAATGGAGCGATTCACCCATAGGATCTGACGACCTGACCCTGTCGGGCTCCGTGGCGGAGGAGGGCGTCTATCTCATTACTGTTACCGTCACCGACGATGCGGAAAATTACGCGACTGCTACTTTCAACCTCTACGTTCGTGCCCTTGAGGATAACGATGACCCTGTAGATGCCTCCTCGAATGGGGGGGCAATCGTAATAGGGATAATAGTGGTTCTCCTGATAATAGCGGTGATCGGGATCATCGGCTTCCTGATGTACAAGAAGAAGAAGGACAACGAGGTCCCACAGGAGGAAGAGAAGAAAGAGGAGGAGGAACCCTTCAAGAAGGAGAAAATAGAGTACGAGAACTTCTCCGATGTCCCGATGAGCGTCGATGAGGCTCATACGGCCGAGCACAAGGAACACAAGGACTTGACGTACCGTGACCTGTACGATACCAGCAAGAGCGAGAAAGAGGTGCAGGAGCCAAGCGGTCCCGATGCCCCTGAAGGTGATCAGAAACAAGCAAAATTGGAACCAGGGCCTACCACAACTCCGCAGGGCGCGCCGAAACCAGACCCTCAGAAAGCACCAGATCCGCCACCTCAACCAGCTGAGGTCAAAGATACACAGACCACGCCTTCTCCCACCCCTCAGAAAGCACCCGAAACACCACCCCAACCAGCTGAGGTCAAAGATACACAGAACACGCCACCTCCCGCCCCTCGGAAAGCACCAGATCCGCCACCTATACCAGCTGAGGTCAAAGATACACAGACCCCACCACCCCCCGCCCCACAACGGCAAAGCC
>CBDVER010000417.1:0-2196 GCA_965373055.1 uncultured Thermoplasmata archaeon | reverse complement strand
GAGGGAGGCTGAGGCCGTCGTCGTGTCAAAGGGTGATATCGGCCCCATCAGGGACGTCATATTGAAGGCGTTCGAGGAGATCAAGTTCGAGTACAGGACCAAGGAGCCGGACATGGAGATAACCGTAGAGGATATTGACCTGCCGGAGAGGGCGATCACGGAGGCGGATTCCAGAAGGCTCCTCCATCTGGTCGTATCGCTTCCGCACGGCATGTTCAGGTGGAGCCCGGATATCCCGGGCCTGGTGGAGACCTCCACCTCGATGGCCAAGATAAGGACCGGGGAGGAGATGTACGTGCAGCTGGCGTGCAGGTCATCATCCGGCACGCAGCTGGAGGCCTTGAGGGACCATGTAGAGGCAATAGCCGTACTTGCTGGTGCCACCGCGGAGAGGGGACAGGCCTATCCAGGCTGGCTTCCCAACCTGGATTCGAAGGTGCTGGCCGTCATGAAGGAGAGCGCCAGGGAGCTGTGGAACATGGAGCCAGAGGTCAAGGCGATCCACGCGGGACTCGAGACCGGCATCATCGGGGAGAAGTTCCCTGGAATGGACATGGCATCCATGGGGCCCCAGATAGAGTTCCCCCACTCGCCGGACGAGAGGGTGAAGGTGGACTCCGTAGGCGATTTCTACGATCTGCTGGTACTGGCCCTTTCGAAACTTGCCTGAGCGGTTTGGAGGATGCCCCCTTGGGCATCCTTTTATACCTTTTTCACCTACCCGGAAGCGATGGCGCCGTTCATCGTTATCGAGGGTATAGATGGGTCCGGAAAGGGAACCCAGGTCGAGCTTCTCGGGAAGAGGCTTGAGGAGGCCGGCGTTGATGTTATGCTGACCTTCGAGCCGACCAGGGGGCCGATAGGAGAGATCATAAGGGATCACATGAGGGACCCGTCCCTGGATGACAGGAGCCTCGCGCTCCTGTTTGCAGCGGACCGGATCGAGCACATTGAAAAGGAGGTCTCCCCCGCCCTTTCGAGTGGTAGAACCGTGATCTCCGATAGGTACGCCTACTCCTCCATAGCCTATCAGGGGCAGACGGTGGACCCGGGGTGGGTGGGAATGATAAACTCGGATGCGCTCAGGCCCGACCTTGTGGTGGTCCTGGACATGGGATCATCCGAGGTAAGGGAGAGGATCAAGGAGAGGGGGAGCGTGGATTGTTTCGAGGAGGACCTCTCATTTCTGGAGGGGGTCAGGAACATGTTCCTCTCCATCTCGGGGGGGGATCACCTTCCGGAGAATCTGAAGACCAGGTTCCTCGTTCTGGATGCGACGGAGGACCCCGAAGAGATATCGGACATTATATGGAAGGTAGTTTCGTCCATCTCTTCCCCGTGAAGGTAAGGGCGGAAAGGGCCTTGCGGGGATAACGTATGGATAGATGTGTGGGAAGGAAAAAATCACAACCCTTTCCGTCCATGTGTATTCATTCGCTTTTTGTATATATACTGATATTGGTACACTTTTTTCTCTGAAAGATGGAGGATGAGGGGGTCAAGGATTAAAAATTGGCAGGAATCGCCCCCTCATCATGGCGGCCCCCTTTCGGCCGATATCTATGGAATGATATGCGGTGATGCACTGGATGTGTCCATGGCCGAAAGGGCCGCCACACCATCCTATCTTCTGTCGTCGTATATTACCCTGATCTTGTCATGAGAACAATTGATACAGACGGGGTTAGGGGCGGTTTCCCATCGGGACCGGGGTCGTCCCCGGGGAAAGGTATATGTTCGATATCATTCGATAACTACACGGGAACACACATGTGCTTTTCGATATCGCTCGTGAAGGAGAGGGAGTACCTCGAAGAGAGGTTCGGCCCACTTGAAAGCAGGATGGAGCACTACGACCCGATCTACCACTCCTCCGCATTCTCGTTTCCCTCCCACCCGGTGATCACCCTCCAGGACAATGTGGTATTGAGGTCCCTGAGGTGGGGGCTGATACCCCACTGGGTCAAGGATCGGGAAAAGGCCAGGGATATCAGGTTCAAGACGTTGAACGCAAGGGCGGAAACGCTTCCGGAGAAGCCGTCGTTCAGCTCCTCCTTCAGGGAGAGGAGGTGTTTGATACCCGTTGACGGTTTCTTCGAGTGGAGGGAGGTCGGCTCCAGAAAATATCCATATCATATAAGGATGAAGGATGGGGAGACGTTTGCCATCGCGGGCATATGGGATCGGTGGGGGGGC
>CBDVER010000416.1:0-2198 GCA_965373055.1 uncultured Thermoplasmata archaeon | reverse complement strand
CCGGAGAAACAAGCACGACCTCCTGATGTTCCTCTCCCGTGAGGGGAGATCCCCTATCTCCCTTGTGATACAGAATCTGCTGCTCTCCGACCACATCGATCCGGACCATCTTGTCGTGGTGGGGCCCAGGAGACAGCTCAACAACGAGCTGGAGAGATGCGGATTGGCCGGGATCAGGGTCCTTGAACAGGGCAAAACGATCGGCAGGAACATCATCAAGGGCAGGGAGGCGTTGATCGACGGATCATACGATGGGGAGCATATCCTTTTCATCGGAGGGGACGTGCCGCTCGTTACCCCGAAGGGCATATCCGAGTTCATCAGGCGAAGTGACGTAAATGGCTTTGAGGGCGATATTATCTGGGGGATGGGGAGCAGGGAACAGCTTGGAGAATACATCGTCGAGCACGACGTGGAACACCTGGGCTCGGTCGGGCCGAACTATCCAAGGAAAGGCAATCTGAACAAGTTCGGCATACCGCTTATCGACGACAGGGGGATCTTCGGAAAAAGCGGAAAAAGGAGAGAGCTCATGATGGGCAACCTGTTCCTCTACAGGACCTCCTCTGTCAACCGAAAGCTGGTTGACCGGTTCTATTCGCTTCGAAAGATGGGTGCGAGCCCGCTCGCCTACCCCTGGTTGCTGTGGCACTTCGGGGCCCCGCTGCTCAGGGCGGTGAGGTGGAAGCTCACAGTATCAGATGCGGAGAGGGCCTTCTCACAGAACGCCGGGATCGACCTGAGGGTGGGATATGCCCCGCCGGAGATCACCCTGGACCTGGACTCATATTCCGATCTCAGGCGGCTAAGCGGGGTGTACTTCTCGAGGGAGGGGATGGATATCAACCTGGAGATGAGCTTCAGGGAGTTCATCAGGCAGAAACGGAGGGAGAGGGGTGGACCCCTTCGCATAAGGAGGAAAAAAGTAAAAGGAGAGGGATGACCATTACCCGCTGATGAGCATTTTCAGGTTGAGGGATAGGGATCTGGGTGCACAGTTCTGCCAGCTGGAGCGGTCCCTCATCTTCAATGAGGCAATGAGCCATACCGGCTTCGTTCATTACGTAGGAGCCAATACGTTCAGGCTTATGAAATCCAAGTTCACGGAGATCTACGGGAACTACGTTTACACGGTCCCCCGGGATCTCAGGTCCTCGATAGATGAGGGCAGCTTCATATCGGTGGAGCCGGGACGTGTTTCCGAGAGGATCTCGGTGGATCGGGGCCGTTTCGTCAAGGGGAAGGAGGAGCCCAGAAAACTGCAGGTGGCGGAGGTGGAATCCGTGGCCCCCGCGGTGCTTTCCCTCCCCTCCCCCGAGCTGCCCAGGGACGAGTTCCTGGACCGGATATCAATATCCTGGAGGTCTGCCCGGGAGGATATGCTGGACAAGGTGATGGCGCTTCTGATGGTGTCGGCCCCTTCGTCCCTGTATGGAAGCGGGGGTATCGGCTCGGAAGGGCTTGAGGTGGCAAGGGACCTGTCGAAGGGGACCCCCCGAAATGTGGCGGATACCGTCCTTGCCCAGCTCCCCGCCGAGTTCCGGATGAGGTCCAGGTCACCATATTACTACGCGAAGGTGGATTCTCTCAGCACCGTGAGATCGATGGGGAGGAACAGGTCCGATGAGGGGTGCTTCACGTTGGTCCATCCCCACCGCGTAACCGATGCATGGACCAGGGAGAAGATACCCATCCAGCTTCCGTTCATTCTCAGGGAGGCCCAGTTCAGGGGCCGACTTCCGGAACTGGACCTGGACGTGCTGGACTTCCAGTTGACCGCACTGTACACTCCTCCCCCGGCGGAGAACCTGGTCGAGGAGATGATGAGCAGGGTGAAGAAGAGGGGAGAGTCCCTGATGTTCGACGCGGTCGGGCTGGGGATGCCCGACCAGATGGCCTCCGTGAGGATCGCATTGTCGCTGGCCAGGTTGAACGTGGGTAAGGTATTTCGCACGGGGAAATACGTAAGGCCCCTGGAGAACCCCCTCGACGAGGGGGAAAAACTGTACTACGCCCTGATGGAGCAGGGCATGGAGGAGGTCGGGAAGAAGAGGGAGGAGGAGAGGTATGGGGGGATGAGGTCCCACCCCTGGAGGGAGAGGCTGAAGGAGCTTGACAGGAGGATCTACTATAGGCTGAGGATATCTGCCGAGGAGACGGGCGTCGATCGGGGCCCCCGGGAGAGCATCATGCCCGAG
>CBDVER010000415.1:0-2202 GCA_965373055.1 uncultured Thermoplasmata archaeon | reverse complement strand
ATCTCATATGTCCCCCTCTCCGGAACCGGCTCGGGTTCAGGTTCGGGCTCCGGCTCGACGACGTTCTCCACCAGGAACACCTCGGACCAGGATATTGTTGAGAAGCGCCCGTTGGTCCCCCTGGACAACGACAGCAGTGACCTGGGCGATATGTCGGGATATCCTCCCTCGGTGTACTCTCCCCACCTGCTGTCCGGCTCCGCGGTCACCTCCATCGTCAGGGTGCCGTTCTCCCTGGGTATGTCCACGGAGAACGAGTACGACGTCTCGGGGAAGATATCATCGGTTCCAAGTGGATCCAGGACAATGCTCTCCATGGATCCGTCTGGATATTCTATGGAGAGGAGCGGCCTCCCGGGGTCCACGGAGCCTATCAGCTCCAGTTCCACCGATATGGCATCATCCATCTCGGTCACCTCGGCCGTAAAGTGCGGGCTCACCAGCTCACAGGCGGCCATGCATATCCTGATGCCCGCAGGAACGGTCCCGTCATTTTCCCCACCCGGGTCAAGTACACCATCAAGGTTGCCCAACCTGTTAACGTCCGTTCCCTTGCTTGCCACAAGCTCAACGGTCGCAGTATGGGTGGACCACGGGAGGATCATCTCCTCGTCGTACAGGTGATCGCCGAGGAAACTGGCCCCGTAAACGTGGTCGTCGTAGGCCCCCGTCAGATATCCCACGTACGGAAAATCGTTGGCAGGCCCATAAGGAATGGACCAACCGGAGGCCTTCGATATCGCATATCCCATGTCGTTGAAAGATACAAGATCCGGGGTAAGGTTCCCCACGTCGTTGGCGCCCCACGGCGTATAGATCCCGAAAGACCCCGTATGGAATGAGACCGAGATCTGGAAGGGGTACGTCCTGCATATCTCGTGCACTGCGCTCGCCCCCGCAGTTGTCAATGGGACGCCATCCGAGTAAAACCCGGAGGGTGAGGGATCAAATGGGTAGTCCCTGTTGGGGTCCTCCCCGTTCTCGTCATATCTTATCCCTTTATCCAGTCCCCAGGGGTTCACCACCGGCAGTATCGCCGTATTGGTGTTCTCCACGATGTGGGCCGCAGTACGGTCCCCGGACGCGTAACCATCCAGCAGGTAGGCTGCAAAGCCGAGAACGGATTCGGAGGAGTCGGGCTCATCGCCGTGGTGTCCTCCTATCAACAGCGAGGATGGCCTCATCTCGTCGAAGTCTCCCACGAGAAGTATGGGGATCTCCAGCCCCGTCGTGATGTTCCTGACCCCCAGAAGCTCTCCTGCAGTGGTGTAGGAGGCCACGTCGGGATGTTCTACGGCCAACCCCTCCAGAAGTGAGCAGATCTCCCCAGACGTGTGATAGGCCCACGGGTCGGCCTCTCCGGCCACCTCCACCTGAAAAAGAGGAAGCCACAATAGAGAGATCATCATGATCGCGAACGCTGCAGTGGGCCATGGCCGTCCCCTCATGAAGGCTCATATCATCTGTGAAGTATAATTGATTTTGGTCTTGAGACCTGATCATTGGGATGTCCCATGGGGGTCCCATGAACTGAATATATACGGACTCCGCCGCTCTCTTTCAGGCGAAGAGAAGCAGGTGATCTTTAATGGACCCGATAGATATGACCAGGCTGTTGAAGGACCGTCACAAGATGAGGATCCTCACGACCGCGGATAGGATACCACGATCGATGAACTACCTCAGCGCCAAACTGGACATCCCCATCGCCGCGTGCTACAAGTGCACGAGGGAGCTGGAGAAGGAGGGCCTCCTGGTCCAGACCGAAAGGGTCCTGACCCCCAGAGGGAAGAGGATCAGCCTCTATCGTTCGAATATCATATCGGCGCTCCTGACCTATGAAAAAGGTATGCTCCGTTCAACGCTTGAGCTCTCCAACAGCTCCATGGACGTGGTGGAGAAGGTAATGGTATAGTTCAGGAGTGCACGAATTTCACGTATTCCAGGTTCTCATCCCTCTTGAAGGCGGATATCATGTTCCTGACTACCTGGCCCTCTCCCCTTATTATGAACACATCGAGACATTTGTCCCTCTTCATGTGAGAGTGTATCTGGGTGGTTATCAGGTTCTGATAGGTGTGCCTCACATCGTCGAGTTGGGGGTTCCTGTGCGTCTGGTGGACTACGATCAGCACCCCTTCCACATCTCCGTCAAGGGCTTCCCTCTCCCGTACCTCGCTGTCCGTGGTGCGGAGGCAGGCC
>CBDVER010000414.1:0-2207 GCA_965373055.1 uncultured Thermoplasmata archaeon | reverse complement strand
AAATTCAAAAGAGAACCTCTCAACTGGATGAGAGAGATGCAGATATCGTGAAAAGAGAGCAGGAGCTGGAGGAGGCACAGAACCACTTTCAGGCGAGCGAATCATCGTTCAAGGATGAGGTGAAGGGGACCAAGAAAGATCTTGAAAAGCTAGAGAAGGAGCTCTCCAGACGGGATAAGGCCCTTGAAAAAGGAGAGTCTGAATTCCAGAAGGAGCATCTGGAGAGAAAACAGGAGGACGATAGCAGAAGATCGGATCTGGAAGCGCTTGAGGCGGATCTAACGGAGAGAAAAAAGAGCGTGGAGTCCCTTGAAACCCATGCCAAAAAAACAACATCTAAAAATAGAAGAGAGCAAAATAAAATGCGGAAGGAGCTGGACCTGAGGGATAAAGAGCTGCTGAAGAGGGAGAATGACATTATAAGGAAGAATAAAGAGCTGGGCGATATGAGGATCCAGATCAGGGAGAAACTGGGAGGGGTCAAGGAGGAGATGGATCGTACATCCCGGATGGAGGCGATGATCCAGAGGATCTCCCAGCTGGAGACCTCGCTTGCGGATAGGGAGAAACAGGTGGACCTACTTGAGAGGTCGACGCAGGATGGTGTGGAGGTGCCTGAGATACTCCGCCAGACGATCGAGATGAAGAGGGTACATATCCTGGAGGGAAGGGCGCAGCTGGAAGGGTACCGGATGCAGCTGGACCAACATGGGAGGTCCCTGGAGAAGCGGAACAGGGAGATAGGAAAGAGGTTCGATGAATCACTGGATAGGCAGAACCTGCTGGAGCAACTTGAAGACGTCAAAGGTCAATTGAAGGAGAGGAACGATCACATTGCAACGTTTGAAAAGAGGCTGGAGGCACGTGGATCACGGGGAGAACCTCCGGTCGAAACCCAACCGGAACTGGAGGAAAGGGCCAAACAGCTGGAGGAGTACGGCCAGCAGCTGGAACAGTACAGGAAGCAGCTGGAAAATACATCAAAGCAGATGGCCGAAAAAGGGGATGCCCTCTCCCGGAAGGAGAAACTTCTGGATGAGGATAGAGGATCCCTGGATAAGAGGGCAGGAGAGATAGAGGCGGGATCAAAGGAGCTGAAAGAGTGCAGGGTGGAACTTGGATCATCGGAGAGGGCACTTGAGGATGAGAAAGAGAAAGTTGGGAGCCTCCGTGAGGGCCTGAAGCATAAGATAGAGGCCTTTGGAAAGAAGGAAGAGGAGATATTCAACGAATCCAGCAAAAAGGCAGAGGAGCTGGATAACTACAAGAAGGAGCTGGATGACAGGGCAGCCAAACTGGAGGAGAAGGGTGAGGAACTGGAGGAACGCTCAAGAGGTATGGAGGCCCAAAAAGGGGAAGTTGACCGATCCGGAGAAGAGGAGATCGGATCTCTGAGATCGGCCCTAATCGAGAAAGATGAGAGGATAAAGAAGCTGACCTCCGCCGTTGAGGCCCTGAAACAGAGGGCTGAAAAGGTAAAGGAGGATCCCCCGGAAAAAGAGAAGGATGATAAGGAAACATCCCAGGCGGCTCCGGGGCCCATGGAGAAGAAGGTGAAGGGGCGTAGAAGGAGGAGGACCAAACGGAAGGTGGTAAAGGAAGAGGAGAACGCCGAGATATACAGCTGTCCGCACTGTTCCATGGAGATCACACATGATCAATTGGATGGCGGAAAATGCCCTTTCTGCGAGGGGGTCTTCCGGGTGGAATCGGAGGAGATAACACTCAATATATTCCAGTGTCCAAAATGTGGCAAGAACCTCACGGAGGAGGTTGCTGACAAGGGTAAATGTCCTTACTGTTCGGTGGAGTTCTCGATGGAATGATCATAGCCGGTAGATTATATCAAGGTTGGATAGCCTGACCATTCCGGTTTCCCGGGATAGGGCTGACAATGGTATCCTCACGGTATCCCCCTCGCCCGAATGTTCGGCCAGGTAATCATTGATCTCATCATATAGGTCGATCTCCACCTGATAGTCCATGAAATCCTCCTCCTGGAACTCGTATATTCCGTCATTCCCCAGATCGAGTCTGAACCCCTTGGGATAGTAATAACAGTCGAAGACGACCGCATATCCGGTGTTTACAGAGGTCACCACGATATCGTCCCGACCGTCCCCGTCGAAATCAGCAGAGTCGATCATGTAGGGCCCAGATCCAATGTTGTAATTTCGGACATGTTCGAACCTCGTTCCATGCACGTT
>CBDVER010000413.1:0-2207 GCA_965373055.1 uncultured Thermoplasmata archaeon | reverse complement strand
GTACGATCCCTTCACGGGAAAGAGGTTTAAAGCCGATATATTCAAGGGTGTGATCTTCTACCAGAAACTTCACCACATGGTGTCTGGAAAGATGCACGTAAGGTCGAGAGGCCCTGTCCAGATACTGACAAGACAGCCGACCGAGGGGCGCTCGAGACAGGGTGGTCTGAGGTTCGGTGAGATGGAGAGGGACTGCCTGATCGCCCACGGCGTTTCAATGGTGATCAAGGATAGGCTCCTCGACGAGTCCGACGGCACGATAGAGTACGTCTGTGGCAACCCAAAATGTGGCAACGTGGCCATGCTTGACAAGAGGGGCGCTCTGAGGTGTCCGGTCTGCGGTGAGACAGGTGACATTCACCCCGTACAGACCAGTTACGCATTCAAGCTGTTGATGGATGAGCTGAAATCTATGTGTGTCGCCATGAGGCTTCACCTGGAGGACCTGAACTAGGAGGTGTGATGAATGGTACATTATCAATATATCCCGAAGAAGATCGCCAGGATCCAGTTCGCCCTCCTCTCACCCGATGAGGTCAGGAACATGTCCGCGACCAAGATAATCACCGCTGACACGTACGATGACGACGGTTTCCCGATAGACATGGGTCTCATGGACCCCAGGCTGGGCGTTATCGAGCCCGGCCTCAAGTGCAAGACCTGTGGCAGAAAGGTGGATGAGTGCCCCGGCCATTTCGGACATATCGACCTGGCAATGCCCGTGATCCACGAGGGCTATACCAAGATAATCAAGGAGATGCTCTCTGCGACCTGCAGGGCCTGTGGTAAGATCAAACTTACAGAGGAGAGACAGGAGAAGGTAAGGAACAAGATAGAGAAGATCGGAAAGATCTCGGAGAACCCCTTTCTGTTTCTGAGCCTGACATCCAAGGTCAGAGGTGATTCCATATCCGTGAGCCAGTGTCCTTACTGCGGGGAGGAGTCGAAGAAGATAAGCCTTGACAAGCCGACGACCTACAGGGAGGAGGGGCACAAATTGACCCCCAAGGAGATCCGTGAGAGGTTGGAGAGGATACCGGACGATCACCTGGTCTTCCTGGGCATAAACCCCAAGGTGGCAAGGCCCGAGTGGATGATACTCACATCACTCCCAGTACCTCCCGTTACGGTCCGGCCTTCGATCACCCTCGAGTCAGGGGATCGGTCAGAAGATGACCTGACACATAAGTTGGTGGATGTCCTGAGGATCAACCAGAGGCTTCAGGAGAACAGGGACAGCGGCGCACCCCAGCTGATCGTGGAGGACCTATGGGAGCTTCTCCAGTATCACATCACCACCTATTTCGACAATCAGACCTCCGGGATCCCCCCGGCGAGGCACAGGTCCGGAAGGCCCCTCAAGACCCTCGCGCAGAGGTTGAAGGGAAAGGAGGGTAGGTTCAGGTCCAACCTTTCCGGAAAGAGGGTGAACTTCTCCGCCAGGACGGTGATCTCACCGGACCCCTACATTTCGATAAACGAGGTTGGAGTCCCCTTACCCATCGCCATGGAATTGAGCGTACCGATGAGGATCAACGAGTACAACTTCGAACAGGTGAAGGAGTTCGTCGTAAGGGGGCCGGAGAACCACCCCGGTGCGAATTACGTGATAAGGCCGGACGGCCAGAGGCTTCGTATCACCGACAGGAACAAGGAGACCCTTCTGGAAAGGCTCCAGGTTGGCTATATCGTGGAAAGGCATCTGATGGATGGTGACATAGTCCTGTTCAACAGGCAGCCCTCGCTCCACAGGATGTCCATGATGGGACACGAGGTGAGGGTCATGGGAGGGAAGACCTTCAGGTTGAACCTGCCCAACTGTCCCCCGTACAACGCTGATTTCGACGGGGACGAGATGAACCTTCACTGCATCCAGGGAGAGGAGGCCAGGGCCGAGGCGAAGATCATAATGAGGGTACAGGAGCAGATACTCTCCCCAAGGTTCGGAGGGCCGGTCATTGGCGCCATACATGATCATATCTCGGGGAATTTCATTCTGACCCACGGGATGCAGATGTTCCCGGCCGATGAGGCCTATCATCTACTGACAAAAACCTCATATAACGGCCCCCTCCCCGAACCGGACATTATCGGCCATAAAGGAAGGCCGCTGTGGAGCGGGAAATCCATATTCTCCCTTATCATGCCGGATGGGGTCACGATGGAGTACAATTCATCCATATACAATCCGGCAGATGATGCGGAAC
>CBDVER010000412.1:0-2210 GCA_965373055.1 uncultured Thermoplasmata archaeon | reverse complement strand
GGTCGTGCTTGTTTCTCCGGTACAGGCGGTCCCCCGTCTTCCCCGCGAAGTACAGGACCCTTTTGAGGAAATTTATATTTCTGGCAGAGGTGAGGGAAGGATGCAGATAGAGCAGCGATTTGTTCTCGCCCACGATGTAATCGTCCCTGTTGATCCTGGAGGCAACCCTGGCCTCGAGCGCTTTGGTATCCAGCTTCCATAGATGAGGTCTTCTCATGAGGTGATAAAGATCCCTGCGCTTACCCCTCCTGATCTGTCTTGCTATTCGGGCCGTCCCCGCAAGGACCACCGTTCCGTAGACCTCTCTGGCCATCTCTTCATCCTCTATGCTCTCGGGGCACCATATGAACGGTGGACGATTTAACCTTGATGCACGGCTCCAGGCTGAGCCGGAAGATGGATCATCTGCACAATTAACCAAAATGGTTATCTATTGCACATCCGGTACAATATCGGTCAAGGGGCAGATCATGCATTCGATCGAAACGAGATCCAGGGTGCGTTCCATATGCGCCGTAACGTCCTTTCTACTCCTAGCCATGCTGATAGGTACGGTGGAGGCACAGGACGATCTCCCGATCGGAGAGGAGGTGATGGAGGCGAACGATGAGGTTCTTACAAGGGAGGGAGAGTATCGGACCCCCCAGATCTACGGCCTTGAATACCTCGCCATCGGCCCGGCGGAGTTTGCCGAGATCATGGCCCCTCTTATCGAGTGGAAGACGAACAAGGGTGTGAAGGCCACCTTTATCCCCCTCGACGGCCCCGAAGGGATCCTCGAACCCGAGAACGAGCCGCGGGGACGCGATGAACAGGAGCAGATAAGGTCCTTTATCAAGGCGATGTGGATGGACCACATGAACCTTAAATGGGTCCTTCTCGTGGGCGATGGGGAGATCATCCCCATGAGGAACACCTTCGTCAACGGCACCTACGATCCCGGAGTTGATAACGAGAAGAATTTCGTTATGACCGACTACTATTATGCCGACCTGCAGGGAACGTGGGACGACGTCAGCAGGAACGAAGTGTTCGGTGAGGAGGGGGAGATCCACTGGGATCCAAATGTTTTCGTGGGTAGATTTCCCGCATCGAACGGGGAGGAGCTCTCGATAATGGTCGATAGACAGCTCGGATACGAGATCGACCCCCCCGTGGGATCCTGGGCGCGATCGACGCTGCTCGTGGGGTCCCTGATGGATCGGCCCAATATCAAGGACAACCTGGATACGACGATGATAGATGAGGGATACAACGATTACAAGGACAACGGATACGAGGTCGTCACCAAGGTGGATGACCTGCTGCCGGACCACGTAACCTCCTACATCCTTGCCGATTACCCGCAGTTCCAATACGGGGGATACTCTCAGCTCTTCGATACCCTGAACATGTCCACTTTCCAATCCTACTTCGAGATGGGGTTCTCCACCGCCCTGCTCGCATGTCACGGCGACTCCAATGGAAACTGCACGGAATACCAAGGCGAGGGCGGTGGCGCGCTCCCATATTGGCTGGACGAGGATTCATATTTCGATTACGAGATGGCCGAGACCATCGGCAACGGCAGAAGGGTGCCCCTGGTGTATATCTCAAACTGCGATTCCCTCAACTTCTCCGAGGAGGACGACACCAACATGGAGAGGCTCCTGAGGAATCCAAACGGCGGCGCAATAGGGCTGATAGGTGCAACGACCACCACGTACAGGGGAGAATACGTGGATGGGGAGTCTTACGGCAACTGGTGGCTGGCCCAGAAGTTCTTCGAGCTCCTGTACAACGTTACAGCCCATCCAGCCGAGGCACTCTACATGCAGAAGGCCGCATACGAGAATTACATCTGGAAGGAGAGGGGACAGGATTATACGGTGGAAGAGTTCAGGATGTACAGGATCGATAACCTGGCCTACAACCTCCTTGGAGATCCGGAGGGGCCCATCTGGCTCGATGTACCCCGGACGTTCTCCGCATCGCTCCCCACCCCATACGATCAGGATAACAACACGTTCAGGGTGGAGGTATACGACGAGGCCACCGGCCTTCCCGTCGAGGGGGCGCTTATTACGCTGATAGATCCATCCGACCCGGAGTTCTATATCCGTAAAACCACGGATGAACTGGGCGTCTCCGAGTACATCCTGATCAGGGAAAGCCTTGACCCCCTCAGCATCACCATCGACCATCCCAGGTTCATCCCACTGGTAGAGGAG
>CBDVER010000411.1:0-2211 GCA_965373055.1 uncultured Thermoplasmata archaeon | reverse complement strand
TGATCTGATTCCCCTCTCCCACATCAATTAGTTCAGACCCATATGATCCAGATACAAAACCGCCCGAAGATATTATGGAAAACATCAGAATGAGGGCGAAACCAATACAACTTGACCTCTCTAACATCTAAACTCCTCAACCGATCAACTCGTATCGGATAGGATTATAATTTTCGGTACATTCCGGGATTGTCAGTTAGGTGGAACGGTCTCCTCAAGAGCTGTCCTGAAGCAGCTCTTCGAGTCCCGAGGCTAACACTCCCTTGACCTTCTCCACCTCATCTACCCCGCCTGTAACCCGAACGATAACATCCATTTTGCCCTGTGGATAGGAGCCGATATCAAGTTCGGGATATTCCTTCTGTATCTCCTCAAGCAGAATGGAAAGCTGGCTCTCCCTCCCCTTGAAATGTATCTCTATGGATACGAGGTCCTCACCATCGGGTAAAAGCTCCAGAAACAGCGGGTGGTCCATTATCGCCTCGTACTCTCTGGGGACCCCGGGAAGCATCACCACAACGCCCCCCTGGGGAGACAGCGGGCCATAGAGCCCCTCCGCCATTCCCGCCCCGTTGGGAATCGGTGAAAAAAAATCAGGCACCCTGCACATCTTCTCCATCGAGGCAATGCTCTCTGGTCTCAAGGGCTCTTTACCATTCCTCATCCGATACTTTCCTTCAATGACGGAATAGCACTCAAGGGACCTCACCATCTCCTGCCCCACCCCCTTGGCCACCGCCTCTACCGTGATGTCGTCGTGGGTTGGGCCCATCCCCCCGCTCACTATCAGAAGGTCATATCCATCGGAAGCAAATCGACGAACCTCGGCGGATATCTCCTCAACATCGTCCAAAACGACGCACCATCTCCTGACCTTGAGCCCCTTTGAGAACAACAGCTTGATCATCTTTTGGGTGTTTGTGTCTATGGTCTTTCCGCCAAGGATCTCGTTTCCCACAACAAGAGCTCCGACCTTTACCATCACTCTTCCCTCTTCACCTTCTCGAACTCCATGTCTCCGGCCGGGAGCACTGACACGATCTGGTCCAGCTCTGCACCAAGATCATATGCGATCGCCCTGGCCGCCTCGGTCTTCTTGGTCCTTCCGGGCCTGATCCTGTAGTACGATCCGGTGCAGTTCTTGATAACCGCTGATTCGGGTCCGAACATCGCCTTGGGAACGCCCTGGATATAGGTGATCCCCAGCCCGCCGACAAGGGGCAGTTTATCAACATAGTTCTTCTTCCCCCGGATCATGAACGACCCCTTGGGAAGGAACTCACCGGATTGGGCGGACCTGCTCACCTGATCTGGCAGGACCCAGTAACCCCTCTCCGATCCCACCTTGGCGTTGAAAGCCTTGGAAAATAACACGGAGAAGTGGGTCGCCTCCTCCCTGCTGATATCTGTGGCCTCATCTCCCTTCTCGATACGGAGTACCACAGAGGGAGACCCCTGGATGTCCGCGTGGGAATAGAAGTCACCATCCCTGAGATACTTCTTGACGATCCTCTCGTTCATCTTCGCATCCCTTCCGCCGATCATCAGCACGCCCTCGGAACTATGTGCCCACCTGAAGGTCTCGAACCAGAACCTGCGCAGTTTCGGGGGCTTCCTGGCCTCCTTCTCATCCTCCTTCTCAGCCTTCCTCACCTTGCCCCTGGTGATCTCCAATGCCTTCCTGATGCCGGCCACCTTCTTCCTGGACCTCTTGGACAGGCCGTACAACAGCTCGGCGTTGCCGTTGATGTCCTGGCCGATATCAAGCAGGACCTCCTCCATCCCCTTCTCGGTCTTTACACCTATCCTGATCCTCCCGCCCTTTCCGTTCCGGTCCAGCAGGAACTCCTTGACGTCCTCGGTCGGCTCCTCGAACACATGGGGGTCGAACTCCCTCAATATCGTATCTATCCTCGTGTAATCCGTATAGAGCGCCTCGGCCAGCCGATGGTACCTCCCCGCCTCCTCCTCCCTCTTCTCGAGGGATTCCACCTGGGCCCCGTACATCCTCTCGATCCGGCTCTTCCCCTTCTCCCTGCGAACCTCGCCAGGGGATGGGGGAGGATCCGCCTCGAACATGGAGGATTCAACGGCCAGGGAGAAGGATGCGAAGGAGGAGTACGACAGGGTGTCGCCGTCTTTGAACCTCTTCTCGATCTCGCCTTTATCCCTCTCGTCGAAGAACGACCCCATCAAAGCGGGTTCCATCAG
>CBDVER010000410.1:0-2216 GCA_965373055.1 uncultured Thermoplasmata archaeon | reverse complement strand
ACCTTTCCGGGGAGATACATGACGAGATGGTCAGTATATTCTCACTCCTGCCCCTGTTCGCGAGGACATCCAACGGGGTGATCGCATCGCATGCCGCCTTTCCCAGGAAACGGAACGTACCGGTAGACCGGATCGACCGCTCCGACGAGGAGAGTATCCTACAGACCATATGGGGGGACCCGAAGCAGACGGAGACCTACAGGGGAGATATCAGCAAGAGGGCGAATTTCGACGAGGATGACCTGAGGTCCTTTCTCAAATATGCTGGTGCTTCGGTACTTTTAAGAGGACATGACCACAAGACGTTGGGATACAGCATGTACGGGGACCGGATGTTCACCGTTTTCACATGCAGCAGATACGAGAAGAGGGGAAATCAGGGTATACTGCTGGCCCGGGCATTGGTCCACAAAGATAAGAGGATCGGATCGGCACAGGACCTCAATATCAAGGAGATGAGCGGCGGTAAGTTGATCGACAGGTCCATCGAGAGGCTGTAGGAATCATTAATTAATTGGAATGACATATTTACCAAACCTTTGGGAGAGATAGAGATGTCAACTGGGGAAGTACGTGATGTTAATATTCGTAAGGTGTTGACCGAGGACCTAAGCGGGGCTAGAAGGAACCTCCAATCATTCATAGAATTCCTCCCTTCCGATTCGGATACGGCGATCATGGATTCCGTCCAGCGCCTCCTTCTTGAGATGCGGGGCCTGGACAAGAAGGTATCCCTTGCGGAGACGGGAGGCAAATATAGATGGTCTGATGAGAACCCCTCATCAGGCAAGCTAAGGGTGAAGAAGCTGCGTTCTTTTGATAGAAAACTTGCGGATAGGTCATCGTTGATAGTGAAGGCGACATCCATACTCAACGACAGGGTGTTGGATGATGAGGTGAAGGATCCGAGGATGGAGCTAAGCAAGCTTCGAAAATATGTCGTGGACCTTCGGAACGACCTGGACCATAGGGCTGATATAGTCAAAGGGGTGAGATGATGGGTTTGAAGAGGAAATGGGCTCATGCGGACCCAAAGACGATAGCACAGGTCTACAACCACAAGGAGATAGGAGGTTTTCTCTCACCCGATCTGATAATAGGCCCCAACGAGGAGCTACTACTCATCGAGGATGGGAGGATCCGGGATTCCTTAACCCAGACCAAGGTCAAGAAGATCACGGGTGGTGTGTTCAATTCCCTCAAGAACCTGATCGGAAAGGGAAAGAACGTTGAGGTGATGTTCGTGGACACCTCGGACAAGGAGATCGTGATCCCTTTCGGAGAGGGGTACACCATAGTACCCGTGACAGCCGAGAACGATCTGATCTCGGGTTCCATGTCGATACTCTTTAACATAGACAGACACAATATCGCCAACCTCTATTCCAGGGTAAAGGGAAAGAAGGGTAGGCTACTCACAACCCAGGACATCAAAAAGGAGATCAGGCGTGAGATCGGCCGGAGGGTGCTGGTACCGAGGATCGGAGGGATGAGCAGCGAGGAGATCGGATCCCTTGATGCCATTAAGCGGGTAGAGAACGAATGCAGGCGTGAGACGGGGAAGAGGATGGAGCTGTTGGCCCTGGATCCGATCCAGTTCACCATCGGTTTCGATAGGACGAAGGTTCAGAAGATCGATATCGAGGGGAGGGACCGGGAGTTGGACCACAGGCGTCAGACGGATGCCTTCCGGGCGGAAAAGGTGTGGGAGGACAGGCAGGAGGAGGTTCAGAAATGGTCCGATGACAGAAAAGCCGAGAGGACGAAACACCTGCATGATCGGGCGGCGGACATGGGAGATCACAGGAGCCGGCTGGAGCACAGGATGAAGATGGACCACGAGAAGGGCCGCCACGAGGAGGAGATGCTGGTATACCGCGATAAGGCGGAATATGCCAAGGTGAACATAAGTGACCGCATAGCCATGGACGAGGAGAGGCAGGGTGCGAGGATCGCCATGGATAAGAGGGATAATGAGGCGAAGATCGAGAGATCGGAGATGCTGGCGGATTCGGGAAGACAGATCGATGCGGAGGATTTCGATCAGGATATGCTGGAGATGCAGGATCTGATGAAGATCAAGGCCCAGAAGGATGAGATGAAGCTCAAGAGGAAGGAGAAAGAGAATAAGCTGGAGATAGAGAGGTTCAAGGAGGTTGAACTGAGGGACCGGGAACTGCAGGCGGAGACGGCAAAAGCGATCGCTCAGTCAGAGA
>CBDVER010000409.1:0-2220 GCA_965373055.1 uncultured Thermoplasmata archaeon | reverse complement strand
CAGGATGGGGTCATCATATGTGGATGAGAGGGTTATAATATTATAATCATCGATGTTCGGCTCCGATCCCCCGATGAAGGAGGAGAAAACCAAAAGGACCAGAGTGAGCGTTGAGATCACGGACACCCCGAATTTTCCAGACATCGAATTCCTCCCTTTAGAATGAAGTGATTGCACCATATTAAAAGTTAGTTGAACGAAAATGGGGGGGACGCTAAAAGATCTTGATCCTCAACCTCTCGTTTCCAGCTTCTTCCTGGCGTAGTTCAACAGCCCTCCAGCGTCCCTGATCTCCAGGATCTGCGCAGGGAGCTTCGGGAATGAGAACTCCTTCCCTCCCACCGTGATCCTTCCCTCCTCGATCTCTATCTGGACGTTGTCCCCGTCCCTGTAAGCCTCAACGGCATCCGGGCACTCTATCAGTATGAGCCCCTGATTGATCGATGCCCTGTAGAATATCCTTGCAAACGACCTGCCTATGATCGCCTTGACCCCCACGGCCTTCAGGCCCAGAACCGGCTGCTCCCTGGAGGAGCCGCACCCGAAGTTCCCCCCGACCAGGAGCAGGTCCCCCTCCCGAACCTTCTCGGGAAACGTTGGGTCCAGGTCCTCGAGCAGGTGAGGTATCACCTCCTCCGCCGTAGAGCACGTATAGGTGTATTTCCCGGGGAACAGCATATCGGTATTGATGCTGTCACCATACTTCCAGACGGTCATGATACCACCTCTCTTGGATCGGTCAGCTCACCGTACAGCGCCGTAGCGGCAACCGTCGCCGGGGACGCCAGATATATTTCAGCATCCTTGCACCCCATCCTCCCCTTGAAGTTCCTGTTGGCTGTGGAGATGGTCCTTTCCCCGGGGGCCATCACACCCTGATGGGCACCAAGACAGGGCCCACACCCCGGAGTAAGCAGCATTGCCCCCGCGTCCACAAGCGTTGATATCGTTCCGTCCGCCAGGGCCTTTTGAAGCTCCGTCCTGGATGCCGGGGCGATTATCAGCCTGGTCCCTTTGGATATGCTTTCACCCTTCAGGATATCGGCGGCAACCCTGAGGTCCTCGTACCTGCCGTTGGTGCAGGTCCCTATGAAACACTGGTCGAAGGAGAGGCCCTTCAATTCCTCAACAGTCTTGAAATTGTCAACCTGGTGGGGGACGGCAAGAGATGGAACCACATCGGACATATCATATTCCCTCTCATCGAAATAGGAGGCGTCCTCATCCGCCCAGACCGAATTATAATCATCATCATTTACCCCCACCCCCCTCAGATACTCCTTGGTCCTTGCATCCACCGGGAACAGGGCCCCCTTGGAGTCCATCTCCACGCCCATGTTGGCGATGGTGAACCTATCGCCTATGGAGAGACCCGAGATATCACCGTGGAACTCCACGGTCTTGTATGCCGCACCGGATGCGCTCACATCTCCTATGATGTGGAGTATCAGGTCCTTGGAATACACGCCCCTGTTGAAGGACCCCTTCAGCACCATCTTGATCGTGGGAGGGACCCTGAGCCACATCTCCCCGCTCAACAGGAGAGAAGCCTCCTCGGTCCGGTCTATTCCAGTTGAGAACGCCCCAACAGCCCCGTAGGAGCAAGTGTGGGAATCCGACCCTACGATGACCTGGCCCGGCCTCGCAAGTCCCTTCTCCACGACGACCTGATGGCAGACGCCCTCACCAGTATCGTAGAAGTTCTTGATCCCATGCCTCTTCACGAACTCCCTGATCCTCCTGTGGTTGGTGGCCGTCTTCTCGTTTGCCGCAGGGACGACATGATCAAGCACGATGATAGGCAGGTTCGGGTCCACTATCCCGTACTTATCCAGCTCGGGTCCGATCTTTCCTATGATCGCAGCGGTATTGTCATGTGTCAGCAGATGGTCGGGCCTCAGGGTCACTATCTGTCCCGGGACAACCTCATCAACTCCCGCTTTTCCAGCAAGCACCTTTTCAACGAACGTCTTTCCCACGATGATCACCTCATTCACACGGCCTCTTCAGAAGCCCCCCTCTCCGGTAGATATCCATCTGCACGGAGGAGAAAGGCTCCCCTTTGACCTCGATATCTTTTGAAATGTTCTTGATCCTTCCCGATATAATATCGACCTCGATCTCGTCCCCCTGGGAGAATCCACCCTCAACGGGCTCGTATGTCATGATGGGCATCCCCCCGTTCACCGCGTTCCTCTCGTAGATGGCGCCGAAGGACTC
>CBDVER010000408.1:0-2221 GCA_965373055.1 uncultured Thermoplasmata archaeon | reverse complement strand
GATTGAGGGGGAGATACAACCCTGCCAATTTGGTTGATTATCAGATCGAGGAGGATCCGTCCGGCATGGATTTCATGGGGTTTGCGATGGAGTACGGAGACATCGACGGTGACGGATGGGAGGATATAATATTATCCGATGTCAGGAACAGCCGTATCATCTGGATGGAGAACCCGGATGGTGTAAAGAGCGTGAACTGGACGGTTCACGTGATATATACCGGCAATTATGTGAGTAATTGTTACGGCCTTGATGTCGAAGATATGGATGGCGACGGGGACCTGGATGTTGTAACCTCGAGTTACGGTACTGGTGGATACATTTCTTATATCGAGAACAGAGGAGGATCCTCCTGGACAAGACATACCTTCTATTCATCATATAGATTTAGATATGCTGGCAGGGTGAGGATAGCTGATATCGATAACGATGGAAATCCCGGTGTCGTTGTGGCACCCTGGTATTATTATTACTCATATTACAGGTGGATATACTGGTTCCAGGCCCCGTCCAATCCAAATACCCCATATGGTTGGTCTGCAAGGTCCATCGGATCGTCACCATACAGCTATCAGTATATCTATAATGCAATGGATGTTGGTGATTTCAACAACGACGGTCGCATCGATGTGGCGGTCGGCGTATCTTCAGGGTATTCATGGGCCAATAACTACAGAGGGTTGTATATCTACACGAATCCCGGGATTTCAGGTACATGGTCTCGAGTTAAAAAGGGTGCGGCGAACAAGCCATATACCATCGAGACAGCTGATCTGGACTCTGACAATGATATCGATATCCTTCTAGGATGCTACAGTGATAACGACCTCTACTCATACGAGAATTCCAACAGTGGTTCCACGTTCACGAGGAGGACCATCGATACCAATATGCCAGGCCCCAGATCCATTATCGCAGTCAAGGCCAATAACGATTCGAAGGTGGATATTATCGCGTCGGGAGGTTCCAGCGTATTCAGCGTCAAACTCTACACTCAGAATTCCATGACATCCTGGAACACGAAGGAACTCGCAAAAGACATCGTACAACCTCAATGCTTCGCCCCGTATGATTATGATAAGGACGGTGATATTGATATCATAGTATCGGGTTATTCGGCCTCACAACTGGCTTTACTGATATGTAAGAACAAATCCACCTCCACTTACGAGAGATTCTGGATCACCGATGGTGGTATCAAGGACATCAGGGCGACGGACCCTTACGATGTCGATGATGATGGAGATCTTGACCTGGTATTCGTGGGCAGCTCATCGGGATATGTTGGGATATGGATCAACGACGGAACCCCATTCGACGGTGTGGGCGAACTGAAAAGGATAGGTTCCATGGGGAATCCGTCAAAAGTGTTCTGGGGCGATGTTGATGGCGATGGCGACAAGGATGCATTGGCATTCGGTAGCGGTGGTTCCGTGTTCTGGTTTGAGAATCCGGGACCGGAAAACATATTGGATGATTGGAACCAATATCTGGCCCTGAGCAGTTTCAGCTATGGTTATGCCTCGGCATATGGATTCTGGGCGGGAGATATCGATGGTGACGGCCACTGCGATTTCGCAATTAGCAGATATGGCTATAGGGACGGCCTGATCGCCTGGTACAGATCACCTTCGGATCCGAGAACAGACACCTGGCAGGGATATAACATTGCATCCGGTGTGAGCTACTGCAGGGGGCTGTGGGGGGACGATATGGATAATGATGGTGATATTGATATCCTAGCGGTCATGGGCAGTTGGGGATCCGGTACTGCCGTGTACTATAGAAACACCAACCCAACCGCTACCTGGTCCTCTGTTGGCATAGGCGGCAGCATGTATTATCCCGGTGCCATCAGAACCGTCGTGAGGAAAGATGGATACAGGGATGTGGTTACAACAGAAACATACACATACAGCAGCTATTCGAAGGTGAGGTTCTGGAAATATCAGGGTGGGACTTCATTTTCAGGTAGGATCATAAGGTCAGGATACTCTCACAATATAGTTACAGCCGATATCGGGAATGACGGATACGGCGATATATTCTTCAATATCGGATCAACCATCTACTGGTACGAGGAGTCGGACAATCTCAACGAGGGTCTCATCCTGCATAAGACCATGTCTCATTCGGGAACATATGGCCTGACGATCGCGGATCTTGACAATGATGGTCTACCTGACATAATCTCGGCGTCCACAAGCAAGAATGAGATCCG
>CBDVER010000407.1:0-2222 GCA_965373055.1 uncultured Thermoplasmata archaeon | reverse complement strand
ATCTGTGATATCAATCTGAAAGTGTTTTTCCCAAGGATATACTTAGGTTTGGTTGGAGGATACCTCAGAGAAGACCTGATGGGATAGATACCCACAGTAACAGTACTTCTCCGTGGCACAACATGCGATGGATGGGCAGGAATTAATGTTCTCCCACAGCCCATTCATAACATAAAGCCTAACTTTGACATATGAGTATAGATGAGAATTAAGTGAGGCCTCTCCCAACATTGACAGGCTTGGATAATATTCGATCCGTCAATGTTGGGATAAAGTGTAAAAAGGGCCCACATCATATGGGAGGTGTTAACAGGTGGGGAAATGGCCAGGAAAAAAGATGTGGCGAATGTGCCCAGATCACCAAAGGCCCCCTGGGAGAGCTACGATCCTCTCTCTGTGGAGGTGTATGGAGAGCCTTTTGAGGTCCAGCTATCTGTTCCGAAGGAAGAGGTGGCAGTTCCCGATGCAGAGGATGTAGTGAAGGATGTCGACGTAGAGGTCCCCGAGGCGGTGGAGGCAGATGCCTCCGGGGCCGTGGAGGCTCCTACGGAAGTGGATGTCTCCGGAGCAGCCCCGATCGAGGCACAGGAGTTGATCCCCGATTGGGTGGAGGGACAGGTCGAAACGGTTGCACCCGAGGGCGATGAGGAGGCAATTCCCGAGGCAGAGCCGGTTGTGAAGGAGGTTGTCCCCAGGGCGGTGAGGAAGAGTGTGGCCTCACAGCAAGAGGAAGTTATTGGAACGGAAGAGGTAGATATGAACGAAGTGGACACACCTCCTGACGAGAAGGTGATGGTTCCCACGAAGATCACAAGGAGAAGGGTCGTTCGAAGAAGAAAGATGGTAAAGTAGAGTATTTATTTTAGACTCTTCATTCTCTCCGCGATGGCCCCCATTGCGGTGCACGTTTCCAGTGGTATGTTCTTTCCGGTCAGCTCAAGGTGGTATCTGGCATCATTTATCAGGGAGGGGGGGAGCCCCTTCTTTCCCAACCCCATGATCATGCACAGTTTTTTCCCGGCAGGGATGTTGGTCTTCTCCTTGCTTGGTTTT
This sequence comes from uncultured Thermoplasmata archaeon, assembly GCA_965373055.1. GTDB lineage: Archaea > Thermoplasmatota > Penumbrarchaeia > Penumbrarchaeales > Penumbrarchaeaceae > JAGLEG01. The sequence continues at coordinate 1,169 of CBDVER010000407.1, read as the reverse complement.
GAGGTGGTGGCAACGGGGAGGGCGGGATAGTCCATTGGCGGGTCCTTCCAGCTGCAGTGTATCAGGGAGATCCGTTTCTCGGAAATGAGCTGGTCCAGGTATCGTCCGCCCTCTCCCACGTTCGTGTCGGCCCTGATCTGTTTTATGAATGCCTGCAGGTCATTGGTGGGAAATCCCAGCAGGGCCAGATCGAGGTCGTAGGCTACGCATAGGGGGTCGGCTCTGGCGACCGCCCGGATATGGGTTGGATTGATGCCGCCCTCGTAGCCGTCAAAGAGGGCCAGTACGTGTCGTTTACCTGTGGAATGGGTGATCTCCCTTGGTTCCCGTATCTCGATCTTCCCCAGGTCCTTGCGCGTGTCCATGGCGGTGATAAGGGCCTTCTTTCCCTCGTCCTCGTGTCCTCCCTTGAGCAGCGCCTGGGCGAGATGCAGGTTCAGGGAGTGCTTCAATGCGGGGTCCTCGATATGTTCTATCTCGACCTTCGCCTCATCGAGCAATGTGTTGGAGATCTCCTTCTCCTTGACCCTCTCGGCAAATCCAGCAAGGGTCATGGTGGACCTGACCCTTACGTTCGTGTCCTTGATCTCCTTCAGGACCGGCCTTATTGTCTCGATATCGTCCCTGTTGGACCCGTTTATTATATATCTGAGAGACTCGTTGGAATCCTCTCCCAGTGCGGTCGAGGATATTAGCGAGGGGACCAGCAGGTCCGTCTCGATGGAGACCTCGTTCCTGGTGAGCTGGAGGCGGAGATAGCCCATCAATCTCACCTTGCTGACGGTGTCCCTCATCTTCTGGATATCCTTTGCCAGCCTCTCAAGGCCCTCCACGTCCTTCATGGACGCCCACCGACGTAGTACCGCCCTGGTGTCGTCCCTGTCGAATCCCCTGTTGTGGAGCCCCCTTCTGAAGAATATCTGTATGGACCCTTTCGGGACCCTTGGAGCGCATCCCCTTATGGCATCGGAGAGCCCCTTGCCGCTGTCCATGTCCTTGACGATGGAGGAGAGGTCATTCCACAGTGAGATCCTCTCCTCGTCGTTCTCCCAGCTGTCGAGCTTATTTGATAGGGCCGTGAGCAGTTCGGCGCTAGGCCAATCCCTTTTCAACTTGGTGGAGGTGAGGATGGCGGACCTGGCGGTGTTGGCGTCAGAACACTGTACGGC
>CBDVER010000406.1:0-2223 GCA_965373055.1 uncultured Thermoplasmata archaeon | reverse complement strand
TAACCCTATGCTCTTTTGAGGAAGCCCCTTGAACGTCTCCATCAATCCGGCAAGCTCCGCAACGTCGCCCACCACTGTGGAGGTCCCGTGAGCCTCAATGAACGAGATAGTTGAGAGGTCAACGCCCGCATCCTCGACCGCCCTATTCACCGCCAGGGTCTGTCCCTTCGGATTGGGGGCGGTGATGCCCTTTCCCTTTCCATCGGATGAGCCGCCGACGCCCTTGATGATGGCGTATATCCTGTCGCCGTCCCTGACGGCATCATCCAGCCTTTTCAGTATCAATATACCGGATCCCTCGCCCATCAGGAAGCCGTTTGCGCCCTTGGAGAAAGGCCTGGACCCGTCAGGGGTCAACGCGCCGATCTTGCAGAACTCCACGAAGCCCTGAGCGGTCATCGAGGAGTCCGTACCCCCGGACACGCAGATATCCATCCTGCCCAGAATGAGGTTGTCCCTTGCTGTTGAGATGGCTGCCAACGTCGATGCGCAGGCGGCATCCGTGATGAAATTGGGACCCGAGAACCCGAACACGTTGGCCACCCTACCCGACGCTATGTTGGGGAGGGAGCCCGGCATCGTATCCTCATTGATCGGAATGATGTGTTCATCTATCCTATCCCTGATCTGTGAAAAGAGCGCCTCCCTTGCATCCTTCGGCAGCTCCTTCCAGGTCTCGGTCTCCGACGCATATTGCTGCACCTCCTCGATACCCACACGTATTGCACACCAATCCCTGTTCTCTCCCCCGCCGGAGTTGGCGATTATCACACCCACCCTCTCCCTATCGATGTCTTTGTTCTGATACAGCCCCGCATCGATGAGCGCCTCCTTCGAGGCGACCAGCTCGAACCTCTGATAATGGTCGATCTGCTCTGCCACCTTGGGAGGTATCTTGTAATCGAAGGGGTTGAAGTCGAGCTCCCGTATGAAAGCCCCCAGCTTGGTATACATCCTGTCCTTAACCGTCGGGTCCGGATCGTAATGCAGCTTCCAGTCAAATCGATCGACGGGTATCTCATCGCATGCATCCACCCCGTTCATTATCATGTTCCAGTAGTTGTCCAACCCTATTCCCTTCGGGAACACGGTCCCGATACCCACGATGGCTATCGAACTATCGTAGTAATCCGATGTGACCGGCCTGCCGTCCACTGTAGTCTCTCCATCTGACATGTGTGTACCACCTTTTTCGCTCTCTTTGGCCTGGTCCATCTCTCCCTTTCCTAACATCCTGGAAATGATCGACCTGAGATCCCCTACCTTTTCGAACTCCTTCGCCATAAGGCCGTCAGCTCCCATGAGCATGAACGGAGAGGCGCCTCCATCCTTGGTGAAACCTGCTCCCCCCCTGTTGTTCATCTCGGAGCGGAGGACCTTGTATGCCTCTTTGCTGTCCGTGGACCCATCGGCCATGGACGATTCCATGGAGATCAGCTCCTCCCTGACCTTCCGGTCCGGGCAGTATCCGGAGAATACCCTGTCCACAGAGTTCCCCACCTGGAAGAAACCCTCCTCCGTGCAGGACCTGATCGCCTCCTTTAGCTCTCCTGGTACGGGAGATGCATTGATAGTGTACACCTGTTCTCCCATGACGAGCCCGGAGATGCCCTTATCCAGCATCTCCACGGCGTTCGTAAGCGTGACTCCCCCTTTGATCAGAATGGGCGTCGAGCCGCACTCATCCTTTATCATATCGAACAGGTCCAACGCCTTTGTTGGAGCTGCCCTTCCCCCTGTCTCCGACCCTCTTATGACGATGCCGTCAGCCCCCAGCCTTGAGCTCTGGATCGCCTCCTCTGCAGAACATACCTCCTGCAGGACCTTCAGGTTCATCGAGTGGGCCGTGTCGTAAACCCCCTGTCTCACCATCTCGGGTATCCCCTCCTTGGGCGTTGAGATGATGGCCCTCAGCCCCTCGGGAAGGCCCTCTCCCATCAGTGCCATCAGGGAATCGCCCAATGGGTTCAACCTCACGCCGAAGTGCGCACCGGAGGAGCTCAGGTCCTCCAGGGCCTTCTTGATCCCATCCGGGCCGAGGTGCTCTGCATCCATTATCCCCAGCGCTCCCGCCTCGTGGGCGTTCGATACAAGGGAGATATCGAAGTGTCCTGTGGGATTGTAAACGAGTACCGGAACGGAGATACCCATTAACTTCATCATATTTGCTGATCGATCATCTGTCATAAACTCACCGGCGTTACTGACTTCACTTAAATGATT
>CBDVER010000405.1:0-2233 GCA_965373055.1 uncultured Thermoplasmata archaeon | reverse complement strand
TGTTCAACGATATCCTGGCGGATTACACGACCTACCTGGATGCGTCAAAGGAACACTACACCGATAAATTGATCATCCATACGGTTCCGGCCGGCCAGGTGGCCCCCATGAACCTATCTGTTGAGATGAAACAGGTGGACCTACCGGTTGAGGTATCCTACTGGACCGCAGAGAAGAGAGAGCTTGAGAAAGGGTCCATGGTGGATGTATATTCCTATTTCAGCATGGATTTTGCCGAGAACATGGATCTCGATACGATGACCACGGACAATATCTGGATACGTCAAATCGACGGAGACCTGATCCCCATCACGGTGAAGAACGATACGATGAACTACAGAAGATGGTATATCAGGCCCAGGGACCCTCTTCCATACGACGGCGATTTCGAGTTCGTGATCAATGATACCATCGCTGATGAGATGGGCATCAACCCGTTCTGGAAGAACTACAGGGTCACCTTCAAGACCCCTTCCTTATCCTCTGCTGCCGTGGAGGGTTTGGTATCGGTAAACGGCCGGGGCGTGGGCGGGATCGATATCACGGTCATGTACGATGATGTTGTTCTAGCAGCCGGAATGACCGGGGAGAACGGTGCATATCTATTCGAGGTACCTCTGACCAGCCCGGAAATGACACCTATCAGGGTCGTGGCAAATGGTTCCATATACGGGCTATCGACGGATGATGTGCCTTTCCTGACACTGAGGTCGGGAAGTTCGGAACCGGTTTACGTCCCCGAGATGAACCTGACCCGTCTGCCGGATTGGTTCTCATACTCGTACGATGAGGACTATCAGATGAAGATGACGGTAGATGGTACGATAGTACTGAGGTTCAAGCACGCATTGGGCGGGACGAACCTGGAATCCTTCCCCGGGAATTTCACCCTCAAGATCTCCTCGACACCGGAGGAGCTGAACCTGATGCTGTCCGAGGATAGGAAGACGGTGACGATCGATCCCGTCGAGAACCTTCAGTACGAGACGACGTATATCTTCCTCGTATCCTATTTCGAGGAGGATATTGAAAGGGAGATGAGGTTCGAGGATGGCGGGGCGGCCCTGATCAGGGGTGAGAAGATCTCAATAACAACCTCACTCAAGCCCATAAAGCTCAGGGTAATGGACCCGAGAGAGACGGTGGATATCGCCCCGGACCAGAAGATAAAGATATATTTCGAGAACCACACCATGGACCAGTCCAGGATCGAGGAGGCCCTTGAGATCTTGGATTACGACACCGGCAACCCTGTCGACAGTATCGAATTCATGTGGAGTACGGAAGGTAAGAACCTGGAGATCGGCCATGACCTGTTCGATAGCGGTACGACATACGTCGTCACCCTTCCTGCCGACATATACGGTGATAACAATGCGAAGCTGTTCTCGGACTTCGAATTCATGTTCACCACCAGTTATGATGGGGTCGTCCCCGTTGGTTTCAACCTCCCGGCTTCAGTTGAACCGGAATCCTGGTCCACGACGATCAACAACCCCAGGGGGAGGCCGATCGAGGTCACGATCCTGATCAAGGTGAAGGACTCGACGGATGATTACGTCGAACTTGAAAAGGTTGTGATCTCTGGATTTGGAGATGCGGTTGTCGAACTGGATCTATCGGACTACGAGGAGGCCACCTATGAGATCTACATTCAGATCACCGATGAAGGGACCGGAAACCTGATGGATGAGCAGTATTACTATCTGAACGTGGAGGAGGATGGAGGTGGAGTTGACCCAATTGGCCTTCCGATATGGGCCATCATCATCGTTGTGCTCATCATACTGGTCGTCATAGGACTTGCAGGATACCTGTATATCTCCGGAAGGAACAAGGAGGATATGGAGGAGACCCACGAGGAGTTCGAATGTCCGGAATGCCACAACATTGTCTCGGACAACGACACCGTCTGCCCCAACTGCGGGGCCGAGTTCGAGGAGGAGGCATACAAATGTCCCAAGTGCAGTACCATGCTGGAGCCCGAGGACGATACCTGCTCGGAGTGTGGATATGATTTCTCCGACCAGGACCAGATGGAACTTGAGGATGATGAGGACGAGGATGATGAGGACGAGTTCGAGGAGGATGAGCCCGACGATGAAGAGATCGAGGAGGGTGAGTTGGAGGAGCTCGACGAGGAAGAAGAGGAGGAGATGGAAGAGGACGATGATTGATCGCCCTCTTCTCCATTTGCCCGGGGCGGGTACTACCCGCCCCTTTTTTTTTTAAT
>CBDVER010000404.1:0-2247 GCA_965373055.1 uncultured Thermoplasmata archaeon | reverse complement strand
ATCCTGATGAATCAGTAGATTCATCCAACCTTCACCGAAGTATCGGTTCAGATCATATTCGATCTATCAAAGTTGGGATACAGGATAAAGCTAAAATATCCCCTAACTATTATTTTGACGGAGATCTACCGAGGTGGTAGCGATGACCAAAGAGAAAAAGAAAGATAGTGAAGAAGAAGAGAATGCATCACAGGACGGAGAAGAGGCCCTCCGAAACGCCCAGGAGGAGATGGCCAGGATGATGAGCTCGGTGAAGGACATCGCCCTATCGAACATCTCCCTTCTAACCGCACAGGCGTGGCACCATCTCGGCCTTGCCCCCATGTCGGGAGCTGCCGAGTCCGTTGTGGACCTACAGTCCGCCAAGATGGCGATAGACCTGCTCGAGGCGAACATCAAGACCCTGGAACCCTCCCTTGAAGAGGATATGGTCAAGGACCTCAAACAGGCCCTGATGAACCTGCAGCTCAACTATGTTAACAAGTCAAAGGCGGAGTGATCACCTGTAGCGGGGTGGGGCCCGCCTGATATTATCGTTCGATCCATCCCTGACGTAGCCAGGCTTTTGCGGGGCCCGTCTTATGTTATCGTTCGATCTATCCTCAGCGTGGCCGGGCCTTGGCGGGGCCCTGCTGATACGATCTTCACCCCTGTACCCTCCTCCTCCCCTGGGAGGCGAACGCCTGATATCCCCCACGCCATGGGCCCTGGAAGGCCCCTCATCATACTCGGGCTCCTCCTTCCCTCCCCTCCAGAAGTATATCCCCAGCAGTGCGGCGCCTATGACGAAGAAGGCCACCGCGATGATCAACCAGTGCCAGGGCACATCCTTCTCGCTGATCACCCACTCCACCTCGTAGTCCACCAGGGTGGCCCGTTCGTTCAGGACCTCCTCCGTGGACATGGTGGAATCCCGATACAGGGCGATAACAACGTAGTAATCATCATGCTCTCCGAGAGTGATGGAGCCGTCGAAGGAGGTGACGTTCCTCCTGGAGAAGGGGCTCACCACCTGGAACGTTGTATTCTGATCCGGGACGCCCCCGCCTGACTTGATCGCCTCGAGGTCCACCTCCTCGCTCTCGATCCACGCGGACCTCGCCTCCTCCCCCTTGAGAAGAAAGACCGATATGGGGTACTCGGTGGTCCCCGTCCTCACTGTTATCCTGATGCTCTCCCCTGAATCAAACGATATCTCTACCTCCTCGTAGTGGTCGATATCCACGATCGCCGTCTCGGCCTGTATCTCCCCGGAGGCCATGGGTACCATCGACCCCATGACGATGATCGAGGCGATCAGTAACATGGGCGTTCTCCAGCTGGTCATGAACACCAATCAATACGACCCTCTCTTAAGTTTTTTGGCTCACCCTGGGATATCAGGGGGTGAAAACGACAGAATGATGAAAAATAATTAATATCCCGACAGGGAATGTGTTCACGGTGATCAAATGCCCGAGGTCGTGGACGTGCACAAGAAGAAGCTTACGCTGGAAGATAGGTACAAGAAGAACATAATATCCCTGATCAACGACCAGTACTTCGCCCTGGCCTGGTTCGAGGGACAGTACAAACCCCACAAGCATAACGTAGACGAGTTCCTCTACGTGATAGAAGGACACCTCTCCCTCGACGTGGAAGGGAGCATATACGAGCTTGAACCTGGATGCGGGATCAACATAAAGGCAGGAGAGGTCCACTCCAACAGGTCGGACCACAAGACGCTGGTCGCGGTGTTCGAGCCGCAGGGCACACAGATAGAATATGTGTGAGTGGAACGAAAATATTCAATCCAAATATTTTTCCGTAAGGAGCCCGTTGCACGCTCGTTCCATCAAGGCAGTGGTTATCATGGACCCAACCGATGTTCCCGCAAGGCTGACGGCGCTTAGAGAGCTTATGAAAGAAGAGGGCGTGCAGGCGTACCTCGTCCCCAGTACGGACCCACATCAGAGCGAATACCTGCCGGAGTGCTGGAAGAGGAGGATGTGGATCAGTGGATTCACGGGCTCCGCCGGCGACGTGGTGGTCACGCTGGAGAGCGGCGGCCTCTGGACGGACGGCAGGTACTTCCTCCAGGCCGAGGAGCAGCTCGCGGGCTCGGGGATAGACCTGTACAAGATGTTGACACCGGGTTTTCCCAAGCTTGAGGAGTGGGTGGCAGACACGCTGAAGGAGGGGGAGAAGCTGGGCATCGATCCCAGGCTTCTATCCCTTGATGGGGCCAACACCCTAGAGAAAAAGCTC
>CBDVER010000403.1:0-2252 GCA_965373055.1 uncultured Thermoplasmata archaeon | reverse complement strand
CCTCCGCCCGTCAATTATCGCCGTCAGCCCACCCTGGGCATGCCAGTCAAGGTCTCTGAACTCTGGCCATTCGGTCATCATGATCAGGACATCTCCCCAGTTGACAGCATCCTGGGGGTCGTTGAAATAGGTGATATCGGGCATGATCTCTCTGAAGTTCTCCATGGCCTGTGGGTCAGTAGCACATACCCTGGCCCCGTTTTCCAGCAGCTCCCTGATCACGGGCAGGGATCTGGTCTCCCTGATATCATCTGTATCCGGTTTGAACGAAAGGCCCAATACCGATACCTTCAGCCCATTCAGGGGCCCCACGATGTTTTGGGCGGCCTCGACCAGGTGTTTCGGCTGGATATCGTTGTTCTCCATGACGCCGTCAAGGAGGGGTGTCACGACGCCGTGTTGTTTGGCTAGGTAAATCAATGCCGATACGTCCTTGGGGAAACAGGAGCCTCCAAAACCGGCACCTGCGCGGAGGAATTGGGGTGATATCCTCGAATCTGCACCTACCCCCTCCATGACCTCGTACACATCGACGCCCACTTTCTCGCACACCCTGGCCACCTCATTGGCAAAGGATATCTTGGCAGCAAGGAGGCTGTTGGAGGAGTATTTGATCATCTCCGCGGTGGTCGGGGAGGTTCTGATGATCCGTGAATCCAGGGGTCTGAACAGCTCCTCCAGGGCGGTAAATGACCTATCGTCATAAGCCCCGATCACAACCCTGTCGGGGTTCATCGAGTCCTCCATCGCTTGACCCTCCCTCAGGAATTCAGGGCACATTGCCAACCCGAACCCTTTCCCGGCCTTCTTGCCGGAGAACTTCTCTATCCTGGCCCGTACAAGTCCGACCGTGGTCCCCGGGATGACCGTTGATTTCGTGATCACAATGTGAAATGATCCCTTTTCGAGCAGGGCCCTGCCGATCTCCTCTGAAGCGGATCCAACGAATTGGTTGTCCATGCTTCCGTCGGGTAGGGAAGGGGTGCCAACTGCTATGAATGTCATATCGGTGGAGAACACGGCATGTTCAAGGTCCAAGGATGTCGAGATCATACCGGATCCGATATGTTTCTTGATGAGCTCCTCCACTCCGGGCTCGTAGAAAGGGGCCTTTCCACCTTCTATGGTCTCCAACTTCTCCCTGATAACGTCCACCAGGATCACCCGGTTTCCAAGCTCAGCAAGAGCCAATCCCGTGGTCAACCCCACATATCCTGTTCCAACTATGGAGATGTTCACTGATATCCCTCGATGGGCCCATATGTGGTCAATATATTTGAATTGACTAGCCAGCCCTTCAGTAAAAAGCCAATGAGGCATATCCCACAGCGCTGTGGGAGGCTTGAACATCATAGCTTGTCGTGTATGATAACAATCTGCTTTTGATCCCGCCCAGCTCCTTTACTGCTGTGATCATGGCGGCTATCGGGCCCATTCCGCAGGCGGTGACCCCGAGCTCATTGCGGGTCCTGAAAGCCCCTTTCAGATCCCATTTCAACAGCTTTTCGATCACCGGAAGATCGATGGACCTGGCATATTCTCCGGCGTTCTTGCCCTTTGGCACCGTTAAGCCGTAGTTACGCCCGCAGTGGGTCATGTCCGAGGATGCGATCACGGAGACCGTTCGATCACTGCTTTGGATGGCACGTGCGATCGTTTTCCCAACTTTCACAGAGGTATCCAGGGATTGATCGAGCATCTCGATGCCCACCATCCTTATATTCGGATCAAGGTGTTGCAGGAATGGGACCTGGACCTCAAGGGAATGTTCCTGCTGATGGGCGCTCTCATTGACCTCCAGTCCAAGGTCCCTGGCCAGCTCCTTATCGCATCGGATGATACCCATTGGCATCTTCCAATCCTCGGCAGAGACAGAGATCGGCGCACCCCATCCGTGGTGGTTTGGTCCCAGGATGATCACGGTCTCCGGCAGCCCTCCCCTATTGAGCTCCGCGAATCCGAAAGCTGCCGTTGGCCCGGAATATGTGTATCCGGCATGGGGGCTGACCAACCCCATGGTCCTCTCCCCTCCGGCATCATCCCTCTTCAGTGGGCCCGGCCCCATTCTGAAACAGTTGGTTATATCGCTTACAAGCAGGCCCTTCCTGGCTGGATAGAACATGCCAGCTACCGCCGGTTCACGCATGGTTATGAATGCGTCCCTCACGACTTAACTTTTTCTAGAGTGTGGCCTCGAAGTCCTTCATATCCACCTGGAAATCGGAGTAGTTCTCTATGTCTCCTCTCTCCTT
>CBDVER010000402.1:0-2270 GCA_965373055.1 uncultured Thermoplasmata archaeon | reverse complement strand
TTGCCTCCCCGAGCAGGATAAGGGTATTCGTCGACGTGAAGAGAGCGGGATTCCCGGAGGATACCTACAACACGTTGAGCCGGGAGATCGCCCTTAGGGACCTCCTGACCAGACACTTCTCGAAGAACGCAAGGGGGTCGGCCGGAAAGAACAGGGGGATGGGCAAGAGCGGCCTGATAAGCATGGACACGCCTGGACAGGAGGTTCTCGAGAGGAGCTCGATCCTCGTGAACGGTTCCACGATAGAGGCCAGGTTCCTCATGGGGCTTCCCGCATTCGGCAGGAGGATCGCCGGAAGGCAGGCTTCCGACATGTTCTTCAAAGATCTTCCACGGATAGTAAAGGCCTCTCTGTTCTTCGAGAACCTGGATAAAAATGAGATATACTATCATATTCTCATGAACGAGGATTCCGGCCACATCAGGTCCCTGCTCGGAAAAAAGGGCCTGATCGCATTTGTGGCCAACGGGTCGATACTTCCCCGCAGGTCGGGGATAGACGACAGGCCGATGGAGGGTAACGAAGTGATACCATTCAGGTCCCCTCCGGAGCTGGAGGTCACCCTCAACGCTCCCAACAGGGGAGATGTAACCGGCATGGGCATCCCTCGGGGGATCACCCTGATAGTCGGCGGAGGCTACCACGGGAAATCAACGCTCCTCTCCGCCATCGAGGTGGGGATCTACGACCATATCATCGGCGACGGAAGGGAGCTTGTTATTACCGATCCATCGGCGGTGAAGATAAGGGCCGAGGATGGGAGGAGGGTGGAGAACGTGGACATCTCCCCTTTTATCTCGAACCTGCCCCTTGGAAAGGATACCGGATCGTTCTCAACGGAGGACGCCAGCGGCTCGACGTCGCAGGCGGCGAACATAATCGAGGCGATCGAGGCGGGAGCCGGGACCCTTCTGATCGACGAGGACACCTCCGCGACCAACTTCATGATACGGGACCACAGGATGCAGGAGCTCGTCACCAAGGAGAAGGAGCCGATAACCCCGTTCATAGACCGGGTAAGACAGCTCCACCAGGAGCTCTCCATATCCACCGTTCTGGTCATCGGGGGGTCCGGGGATTATTTCGATGTTGCGGACCTGGTGATATGCATGGAAGGATACGTCCCCGTTAACAGGACCTCCGAGGCAAGGGAGATCGCAGACAGATACAGAACAGAGAGGGTCTCTGAAGGGAAGGGCGCCATCGCCCCCATCACGGCAAGGATCCCACTCCCCTCCTCGTTCGATCCATCCAGGGGCAGGAGGGACGTGAAGATCGCCGCACGGGACATCTCCACCATCAGCTTCGGAAATGAGACCATCGACCTGTCCAGGATCGAGCAGATCGTCCACCGGAGCCAGACCAGGGCAATAGGTGATGCTATCCACAGGGCGACGATGATGATGGATGGGAAACGCACCTTGAAAGAGGTCCTTGAACAGTTGGAGGATAGGCTGGACGAGGGTGGGCTTGACGCCCTTGGAGGGCCGCCAGTCGGGGACAGGGCCTACTTCAGATCACTTGAACTCGCCTGTGCTATCAACAGGCTGCGCACTTTAAAGATGAAACAGAGGAGATAGCGCTCCCGCTCTATCCTGTTTTCATCAACTCCCACATCTGAGGTGCAGCTGCACCACAGCGGATCACTCTTTCCCTGTCTTCTCCTCTGGTTCCACCCTCTTTATCTCCATGATGTCCAGATCCTTCCCTACAAGCGCATCCTCGTATTCCCAGCTCTCCTTCTTCTTTCTTCTATAGGTCTGATCCATCTTCCATACCACCTTTCTATGCGATATCGTACGGGAGACGCTCTGCTATCTGCTCTATATCCACATAATAATTGTCGGCAGTATATCTCCCTCGATTACTCCAAATATACATCCATCTCGGAGTATAAATCCTTTGTGATTACAGTATCAACTGTTGGAACATCTACCGTGGACCCCAATATTTGAATATCCTTCAGACCCCTTGAGATATGATAATTTTACCCTCTCAGGTCAAATGATATCTATCTGGTCTCTCTACCCATCCACGGATGGAGCTCATCACGATCCTGCTGATAGCGATCGCCCTGGCGATGGACGCCTTCGCCGTCTCCATTGCCACCGGGATCACGCTCAAGGAGAGGTGCTACTACCACGCCGTCAGGATCGGCCTCCTCTTCGGGATATTCCAGGCGGCCATGCCCGTGCTGGGCTACCTTCTCGGCCTTTGGCTCTCGGACCTGATCGCCAGCGTGGACCACTGGATAGCCTTCGCACTCCTTG
>CBDVER010000401.1:0-2271 GCA_965373055.1 uncultured Thermoplasmata archaeon | reverse complement strand
CCCACCAACTCCAATTAAATGATAAATAAAAATGTTGGTGGGCCCGCCCGGATTTGAACCGGAGTCTATGGCTCCCAAAGCCACAAGTATACCAAGCTAACCCACGGGCCCACGTGTTCACATAGGGTTTATTGGTGGAATGTTAAGTAACCTATAAACCCTTCGAACGGAAACCTCCTGCTATGTTTCACCTATCAATACCAAATTCCTTTTCTATTAGTTTCATTGTGGGAGGAAACCAATGGCATCAACGGCAAGGGGGCCGATCCACGCCACCAGATGTGGATCCTACGATCTGGAACAGATCAGGGCACAGATCTCTCAGCATCTGGACAGGAACGTGAAGTTCAAAGACCTTCAGGGAAAGCGGATCCTACTCAAACCAAACATCCTCTCTGCATCGGACCCCGTAAAAGCGGTCACCACCCACCCCATCTTCCTTGAAGCCATTATTATCGAGCTGAAAAGCAGGGGAGCTTCTCTCACCATAGGCGACTCCCCAGGGGGGCTGTTCAACCGCAACACCCTTGCCAAAGCATACAGGGCGACCGGATTCGAGGACCTTGCAAAGAGACACGGCGTGGAGCTCAACTACAACACAGCCTACCACAAGGAGAAACACCCTACAGGTCTTTTCGTGAAATCCTTCAACATAGCGGATTACATCAGGGGACACGACCTGATCGTCGCCATTCCCAAGATCAAGACGCACATGTTCACCGGGCTCACCTGCGGCTCAAAGATCATGTTCGGAGCCATCGCGGGAACCCAGAAGGTGGGGTTCCACACGAGGTTCCCGGACAGGGTCGACTTCTCAAAGATGCTTCTCGACCTCACAGACCTAACGGCCCCCGATCTCTTCCTGGTCGACGGCATCCAGGGGATGGAGGGAGAGGGCCCCAACAACGGCACCCCCAGGAAGGTGGGCATCATTATCTCCAGCAGGGATCACATGTCCATCGACCTCTTCGTATCCAGGATGGTGGGACTGGATATCGAAAACATTGCAACCCTCAGGGCCGCCATTGACCTGAACCTGTTGAAAAAGGACGACGTGATACCCTCATCAGGTGACGGAGCACGATACAGGCTGAACCGCCCCTTCATCTCCGCGGGGGGAAATCGTATCGTCAGGGAGCCCCCCAGGATATTCAAGAGGGCGATCGTGAACATAACCACAAAGAAGCCAAGAGTGAACAGGGCCAAATGCGTGGGCTGCGGCGTCTGCATGGAGAACTGCGCTGGGGACGCCATCGTGATGATCGACGAAAAGGCGAGGATCGACTACTCCAAATGCATAAGGTGCTACTGCTGTCACGAGCTGTGCCAGTACGGGGCGATAGACCTCTCACTGGGCAAGTCAAAGATGGAGGATCGGCTGAACAGGGTGATACTGGCCCTGTTCTCCAGGGATTGATCTCCACTATGAATATCGGAAAGGCTTTTAAACAAGAAGCTCTTTTGGCGCCAAAAGGAGGCTATTCAAATGGCTAACCCTGTAAAAAGATGCATATCATGCGGTGTCCCGCTCACGGAGCCCCAGGACACAACATTCTCCTGCCCGGCATGTGGAAAGACCGAGATCGGAAGATGCACCCACTGCCGCATACAGTCCGCAACATACCTTTGTTCCGAGTGCGGCTTCGAAGGACCGTAGGAGGAATTGGCATGGGTGAAGTTCTGCTCAGATACAAGGTCACGCCGGTGGATGCCGACGTGGACTTCGAGAAGATCGCCAAACAGTTCGAGACCTACATCCCCGACCATGGGAGGGTAAGCGGTTACGAGGTCAAGCCCTTCGTATTCGGGATGAAGCTTCTCGAATGGGGTGTGGTGCTGGACGACAAGAAGGGCGGCGGGGATGAGCTGGAGGAGAAGCTCCGCGCAACCGAGGGCGTACAGGACGTAGCGATCATCGAGATGGGCCTTTTATGATCATCAGGGGGACCGTGAGGATCCACCCCACGGAGGACCCGGAAAAGGTCAGGACCTCCGTTACCAACATTTTTCCAGGTTCGGAATTATCCATGGACGATGATATGGTCACATTCACCACGGAGGATCCAACAAGATTCGTGGATCACATCTCATCCCAGCTTATCAGGGATACCGCGGCCAGGTTCATATCCCATTCACTTCAGGATGGATCGGCCAGATTCTACCTGAACAAACAGGCGGCGCTCATGGGAGAGGTGAACTTCACGGACGGGGACTCGACCCTGGGTGACATCTACATCACCAACGACGCGGTCAATCTCTATCTGGGATTCC
>CBDVER010000400.1:0-2282 GCA_965373055.1 uncultured Thermoplasmata archaeon | reverse complement strand
TCCTTGGAATAGTAGAACGTTGGCATCTCGATCAGGGGCACATCGTCGTCCAGGACCCTGGCCCTGAGCGACACGTTCCCCTTCACCACCATATCATCCGGTAAAAGAACCTCAACAACAGGGGCCTGTACCGGGTGGTGGTAGAACAGGTCGACCCTCTCTACAGAACCCTCCATCCCGACCGCATCGATAACCGTCACCTCAACGGTCATGTTCCCCTCCGGGAATCCCCCCAAGGATAGCGTCATCTCCACGTACTTATCGGGGGACGTGGAGGAGAATGTATCGAAGGTGAACTCACCTTTTTCCCTGATATCTCCGGGCAAACCCATGGAAACGGACACCGTGATCGGAAGGCCCACAGGCCGATCCGGGAATTCCAGCCTCAGGGTCACCTCCTCGCTGGATCGACCCACGACAACCAGGCCTGAAGGTTCGAAGGTATTCCGCACCTCCACATCCCACTCGACCCCCCCTCTTCTCGGCGGATCGGACAGGTCCGCCGCCTCCGCGCGCAGGGTGTAGTTGCCGTTCAACACCGTCGCCGTATCCCATATAAACGTGTAGGTGCCACCGTCCCCCGCCGTATCGCCTCCTATCATCACGAAAGCGACCCCCCCTTCCACCCTGTACAAGAACTCCACCCCACTGGGCCCGATATTATCATCAATGTCATGGTAATCTACCTCGAGCCCCACGCTTCCAGCGAGGGTGGAATCCGCAGGCGGGGCCACATAGGTGAGGCTGGGAGGATGGTCATGATCCACCGGTATCGGCCCAATGTCCGACTCCGCCTGAACCCCGAAACTGGTGGTGAGGTTCGCCTTGAAGGAGTAATCGCCGTCCGGAAGCTGGAACGGCCCCCAGCTGAACGACGTCGTAAAGGTATCCTCGGGCGCCCACCCCATGTTATCCACGTACTCGTTCATGTAATCGTCCAGATAGGCCCAATCCCCTCCCTCGAAGCCGTACCAGATGTCGAACCTCTCCACCTCCCCGTCAAGCCCGTCCAATTCAATGTGAAAATATACCTCCTCCAGGGGGTCCTCATCGCCAATGGGATATATCCAGGTCATGCCCGGAAGGCGCGCATTGAAGACGTTGAACGGCCCAAAGCTCTGCTCTATATGCTGATCGACGTCGTACGTTCCATCCGCCTTCAGGTACAGGTCACCGTTATCGAATTGGGCCGTATCCATCGTAAGCTCCCAGGTGGGATCGATCCACTCCATAGCCCCAAGTGTCGTCCATGTGGAGCCATCCGGAGAGGTGAGGATCATCACGGAGGCCAGCACGTCATCGGCCTGGATAGAGATAACGACCGATCCGGTGAGGTTATCCTCCACGGAGGGGGATATCATGTCTATCGCCGTGGGTGCGCGAGTGGGTTCTGCACCACCTATCGATGCCGATAACAATACCTGCAACACCAGCATGGAAGCAATTACGGCAATTTTCCGATACATCTCTTCCCTCCTTTCCACGGGCGAAAGTATCCATCTCCTGATACTAAATAGTTAGGAGCACCCATGCGGACCAACCTGAATGGGCCTCAATCCAATCTGATCTTGCCCTTCTTGCCGCACTCGGGGCAGCGGAACTTTCCCCCCTTGAAGTCGGGTGGGAAATCGATCTCCGCGCCGCAGCTGCACTCTATCACCAGCGCCTCGTCCTCCTCCGAGTCCTCCCACTCGCTCAAGTCCTCCTGGGAGTCCTCGGCACCATCCCAATCCTCCACCGAGTCCCAGGCCTCCGCTACGACCTCCTTTTTCGGAGGTGCCTTCTTCTTCTCCTTCTTCATCTTCGGTTTCTTTCTGGACCGCTCTCTGGACACGGGCATAACACCCTCGGGAAGGTTCACCTCAACCTCCTCCTCCCAAAGCGGAATCTCACCGATAGTTGAAGGGGCCACTACCTCCCTCGGCTTCTCATCCACGAGCCTCGGGGGGCCGTCCATGTACAGGTCATCCCCTGCGTGTTCATCCGTCTGATAGAAACCCTCGAACGGGTCCGAGGCGGGGCCGGCGGACCCGATGCTGGAGAGGGACTCCTCGACGGTGGGGGCGCTGGCCCAGCCTGCTGTTGAGTAGAGGTCCTCCTTAGCGGGTGGAGCCTCTGCCACCGGCTCCTGTCGGGCCACTTCCGGCGGGCCCATCTCCTCCTCCACATCCGGGATGGGCTCCTTCATTGGTTTCTCCTTTCTCGCCGGTTTGAGGAATATCAGGAGCATTACCACAATGATCATGAAGAATAGTATCAGGCCGCCCGCGAAGAACATCCAG
>CBDVER010000399.1:0-2289 GCA_965373055.1 uncultured Thermoplasmata archaeon | reverse complement strand
ATTGAGGCCAAAGAACAGGAGTGTCAACCTTATCAAGACGATAAATAAGATCGATCCGTATATCACGATGCCGTGTTTAACCGTTCTTTCCATCTTCACTCCTCCATCGTATCCCATGTTCTGAACTGCATCCCATATCTGATATGACAGGGGGGCCTCTTGATGATATCTCACCTGAGTTATTGAAACGAGATATCCTTGATCCTATCTATTATCATCTTTCTCAACGGTCCAAGGGCGATAAGGTAGTTGATACCAATGAAATTAAGGTCAATGAACCTGTTTTGTCGGCCCTTTTTCAATAAACTTTATAAATCCGCAGGAGCCTGTATAATATTCCCGTGTGGTGTAATTATGACGGAGAGTGTATACAAGGTAATTGAGCTCGTGGGGTCCTCGGAGACCAGCTGGGAAGATGCGGTGAAAAAGGCAGTGGAATCGGCGTCTAAGAGCATTCGTGACCTTCGCGTCTGCGAGGTCGTGAAACTGGATACGAAGATAGAGGACAACAGGATAGTGGCCTACAGGGCCAGGGTTCAGCTTTCTTTCAAGTATGAGATGGAATGAGACCGTCCGCGATCGATATATCGGTGGGAATTCTCCCGGATACATCAGACTTGGGTCTATCGATCATCTGACCGTACCTACCTCGAACTAGACCATCCAAGCAGTATCACAGGCATTGGATGAAATGAAACCTAATCCCTGCGCTTACGTACCCAGATGATCGTAACTATCACGCCCAGTATCACCGCACTTGATAGAATAGCGGTGATCCAGAACGGCGAGAATATACCCTCGCCGGTTGAGGTGTCGATCGTGGAGACGTGGAATGTCGCCTCAGTCACGTTGCCTGCCCCTGGGATGTTGCTCCGGATTCTCACCTTCACCTCGCCCTCCCTGGAGCCACCTACCTCCTGGCGGGCGTTCAGGACCCACTTCTCCGTTATCCCGGCGGAGAGGTTCCGGACCATGGTCATCGGCTCGATGATCAGCCAGTCGGGACACGATACGATATCCATCCTGATCACCCCGTATGAGTTGCCCAGATTGGTGATCTTGATCTCGATGGTATGATATTCTCCCACCTCAAGGTCATCTGTTTGGTCCGGCTTGGGCACATCCAGTTCAACCCTTCCGTACGGGGTGATATACATGAGACACATGTCAGGGTTGATGTCACCGAATCCCCTGCCCATATTGTACTCCCACGTCCCCTCCAGATTGAAAATGTGCTGGGAGTGGATGTTCATCTGCTCCGCACCCGGCGTGACCACGTAGGTGAACTCCCTCTCATGGACGTCTTTCGTGAATATTATATCGGGGATCTGCTCCACCGACCAGAAGTATGTAGATGCGAACAGTGACACAGTACATTCAAGGTCAGGTGGTGCTAACTGTGGGAACTCACACAGAATATATCCATTTATAAAGAAGGAATCCACTGGATATCCCAGAGGGTCGAAGGTCTCCTCAAAGATATCCTCATCGAACACGACGGTCACATTGGGACCGGCGATCTCATTGACCTCCCTTCTGGTATCCTCTCCAAGGACATCCGTGTCCAGGGTACCTGGAAGTAACGCCATGACCAGAACGGCGATGGAGATAATATATGGTGCCCACCTCATTGATATCCTCGAGGGTTACATGGTCTCCGGAACTACTTAACATTTTGACATCACGGGGTCCAAATACCCTTTCCGATCATATTCCCGACCCCTCCACTTCTCCTTGACGCCAGGGCGTACGTTCAACACATGCATGAAAATCATAAAATATACCTCCCCTTATGGCAAGGATATAAACGGGGATGATGAAGATATGGAGGGCCAAACAGATCTATCTGCCGAAATTGCGGGGATCGAGCTGGCAAATCCGCTGATGCTTGCATCCGGGATCATGGATGAGACCGGACCGTCGATGGCCAGTGCTGTCAGGCACGGCGCAGGCAGTGTTGTGACCAAATCCCTGAGCATGGAACCACGGGAAGGGCACCAGAACCCCGTGGTCTACGAGATGGACATCGGCATGATCAACGCCATGGGCCTGCCAAATCCAGGCGTTGAGGCCTACGCCGAGGAGATAGGATCGTTCAGGGAGAAAGCGGGAGATACCCCCATATTCGCATCCATATTCGGATCCTCTATAGAGGATTATGCCTACGCTGCGAGCAAAGCGGAAGAGCTGGGCGTCGACGGGATAGAGATAAACGGCTCATGTCCAAATGCGAAGGGATTGGGCCTGCAGTTCGGTCAAGCCCCCGGTGTTATCGGGGATCTGGTATCG
>CBDVER010000398.1:0-2290 GCA_965373055.1 uncultured Thermoplasmata archaeon | reverse complement strand
ACCCGATATCAAACCTGGATGCCACCAGAAGCATCACGATCCATATGGATACACAGGCCACCAGCATCGCCGTGCCTATGGTCGCGATCTCCTGCAGCATCGCCGTCGCATCCGCCGCACTTCCCATTGCCGATAGGAAGGGGAAGTACGGGACGATCTCCTGGTGAGCAACATGCTCCAGAGAGAGGCCCAGAACCCCACCCCACAGCAACATGTTCAGCCAGTTGATATGATACTTTGCAGGTACCTTCTTCCGAAATGTGGTCGTAATTATCGCCACGGACATTGCCAGTAGAAAACATGCCATCTCTTTCACCCCTTCAACGTATTCTTCTTTTTATTCGAGATCCCCACGAATATCCCCCAGATCGCAAGGACCGGCAGTAACATCAACAGCCCCAGAACGATCCCGTTGGAAATGAGCCCGTCCGTTTCCATC
The DNA here is from genome assembly GCA_965373055.1 of uncultured Thermoplasmata archaeon. Classification (GTDB taxonomy): domain Archaea; phylum Thermoplasmatota; class Penumbrarchaeia; order Penumbrarchaeales; family Penumbrarchaeaceae; genus JAGLEG01. The sequence continues at coordinate 1,851 of CBDVER010000398.1, read as the reverse complement.
TCCAAGAACAGCCCACCCTCATAACCAAGGATGTGATCAACAAGGATCATGATCCCAAGTCCCCACAGCATTATCGTGAGTACCTCGAGCCTGAGCTTATTCTTCGGAAGGACAAATAATATCACCGTTACCGCTATCGCCGCCAGGAGGGTAGTTATCAGCCACATTTGGTTCACCGTAACACGAATTATTCTTTCGTGCTACTTTAACGAAGGAATGGTATTTAATTATTTCGAAACCACCCCGCACTTACACCGATAAATACTGGGCGATCTTTAAAAAGAATTCATCAAGAAAGTGTGAGATCACATCATTGACTTTCATAATCTCCTGAAAAAGTCAGGTTTAAAATGTCCATCCTTCAGGGAGGCGTCTATCTGTGAGAGGATCCTCTCCTTATCTCCCGGAAGGGTACCTCCAATAGGTGCGTAATTGGAGGCGTGGTTGGCCCTGAAGACGCAGTTGGTCGCCTCGAAGTTCTCCACGACGGTCCTTATCTCCTTAAGGGCCTCCTCCGGGGATATGAGCGTCATCCTCCCCTCCTCAACCTCCCTGACGATCTCCGCGCTAGGTTCCAGCATCAGCGTCAGGGCCGCCGCGTAATCCGGGTCCTGGCCGGTGAGGACCCTCCCCGTCTCCCTTGCGTGTTCCTCCGAAAGCTCCTTTCCTCCAAGGCCCAGGATGAATATGGAGGAGAAGGTCATCCCCGCCTTCTTGACCTTCCCTGCGGCCTCTATCATCATCTCCGGGGTCGCTCCCTTCTTCACCCTTTTCAATATCTCGGCGTTCCCCGATTCCAGCCCGAAATATACCATGGAGAGGCCCGCTGCGGATAGCCTGTTCAGCTCCTTCTGTGTCTTCTTCTTGATGTCCACGGGGCCCCCGTAGATCGACACCCTCTCCAGGCTGTGGAACCTGGAGTAGAGAAGCTTGAGGACCCTCTCCAGGTCATCGGTTTCCATGCACAATGCGTTCCCGTCGGCAAGGAATATTCTTTTAGCGTCCCCCCAGAGTGGGAGCACCTTCTCCACATCCGATCGGATCTGATCTAAGGTCTTGGCCCGAAACTCCTTTCCAGCGAACGCCGTGCAGAACGTGCATCCGTCCCAGGAGCATCCTATCGTCGCCTGGAGGATCAGGCTGTACGCCTCCGATGGGGGCCTGAAGATGTTTCCCTCGTAGATGTCCGGGAACATGCAGGGACATCGCCTCCATCGATTAATACCCCTTTCGTTGTTATCGGCCCACCTCCATGTGAGTGAGGTTATAAGAAGATTTAAGGAAAAAAGATGTATACCCTGAATTGGATCGATTTCGGAGACGTGACCATGGGAGACAGATCTGAGGATAACAAACTGATAAAGGAGCTGGGACCTGATAAGTTCGCGGATCTCACATATATGCACCTTCGCGACATGTGGGCCGTTGACGGACTCTACTATCTCGGCATCGAGGAGAGGTTCGGGACAGAGGCCGCCACGGAGATAGATGCCGACGTATGGAGGGTCATGGGAAAGATCGAGGCCCGCAAGCTAAAGAAGCTTCTTGACCTGACAGGGGACGACATCTCAACCATGGTGAAGGCCCTTAGATATTCCGGATGGACCATGGACCTCGATGACAAGGAATGGGACAATGGGGACACCATACTCCGCAACGTCGAATGCAGGGTACAGAACACCAGGAAAAAGGGAGGACAAGGGGTCTTCCCGTGCAAGAAGGTCAGATGGGGGTTCCTCAAGGCCTTTGCGAAGGAGTTCAACGAGAACATAGAGGTCATCTGCCATCAGTGCCCACCTGATGAGAGGAAGAAAGACCTATGGTGCGAGTGGGAGTTCAGAATGAAGGAGT
>CBDVER010000397.1:0-2296 GCA_965373055.1 uncultured Thermoplasmata archaeon | reverse complement strand
TCCTTCGTCAACTTCTCATTATCGGAATATACAAGCACCATCATAACCACCTCAGTTGAGCACCCCATCCTTTGCAAGCATCTCCACCATCTTCGGCACGGCCTCATCGAGGTCCTCCCCAAAGGTGATGTTCTTCCTCTCCATCGGGACCCCTTTGATATCAAGCGTCCTGGTCATCGCACCCAGTCCCGCCTTGCCCACGTCCTCCGCGGTCCAGTCGTGGATCGGTTTCCTCGCGGCCCCCAGGATCTGCATGAGGCTGGGAAGCCTGGGCTCGTTGATCTCCTTGGTGACCGTCACAAGGACCGGATAAGTGGATTCGGTGGTGACCATCTTATCGCCCATGTTCCTCTCGGCCACGATCCTCTCCTCGGATGCGTCGGTCTTGAGGGCATAGGTGATCTGGGGGATGTTCAGTATCCCGGCGATCCGGGGCCCCATCTGGCCCGAGAACATATCTATGGACGCCTCACCGCACAGTATCAGGTCGTAATCGCCGATCTTCTGGATGGCGCCGGCGAGGAGGGAGGACACGACGTGATAATCGAACTCCTCCGGAGCTGGTATCAAGACGCCCTCATCGACCCCCATGGCGAGAAGCTCCTTGATCTTCTCCTTGGCGTCCGGAGGGCCCACCGTGATGGTGGTGATCTTGCCGGACCCGATCTTCTCCTTGATCTTGATCGCCTCCTCCACGGCATTCTTGTCTATGTCGCTTATCTTCTTTGGTATGCCCGTTAGAACGGGCTTGTTGGTCGAGGGGTCAACCTTCACCTCGGAGACGTCCACGACCTGTTTCGCACACACTATTATATTCATGGGTAAACACCACCTCATCTCTTTTTACTTTTATTCTCATGCTCCCGTGGGAGCTTTCTCCTGACATTTCCACTAATATCCCGTTATGATCTTACCTCAGAAGGCTCCCGGCGATGACCATCTTCATCACCTCGGATGTGCCCTCGTAGAGTTCCGTGATCTTGGCATCCCTGAAAAGCCTCTCCACGGTGTACTCCCTTGTATAGCCGTAACCGCCGTGTACCTGCACCGCCATGGACGTGACCTCCCCTGCGGTCTCCGATGCGAACAGCTTCGCCATCGCGGCCTCCTTTCCGAACCTCTCGCCCAGGTCCTTCTTGTACGACGCGTGGTAGACGAGGTATCTTGCAGCCTCGATCTTGGTGGCCATCTCCGCTATCATCCACTGGATCGCCTGGAATTTCGCGATGGGCTTTCCGAACTGCTGCCTCTGCATGGCGTACTCGATCGACTCGTCCAGGGCCGCCTGTGCGATGCCCACCGCCTGGGATGCGATGCCGATCCTCCCCCCGTCGAGGGTGGACAGGGCGATTTTGAAACCAGCCCCTTCCTTGCCCAGCAGGTTCTCCACCGGCACCTCCATATCCTCGAAGATCAGCTCCGAGGTGAGCGACCCCCTGATCCCCATCTTCTCTATGGGCGGGCCGGCGCTGTAGCCCTTGAACGTGTCCTCGACGATGAATGTGCTGATCCCCCTGGCTCCGGCCTCCTTGTCGGTGACCGCAAAGACGATGATGATACCTGCCCTGGGCCCGGATGTGATGAACATCTTGCTTCCGTTGATTATGTATTTATCACCTTTCAGGACGGCTGTCGTGGCCATGGCCCCAAGATCGGTGCCGGCGTTCGCCTCCGTGCCGCCGAACGCGCCTATCTTCTCCCCCGAGGCGAGGATGGGCAGATATCTCTTCTTCTGCTCCTCGCTCCCGTATTTGATGATCGGCCAGGCGGTCAGGGAGTTGTGGACCGATGTGACGACCCCCGTGGAGGCGCATTTCCTCGATATCTCCTCGATGACCATGGCGTAGGTGACGTTGTCCAGTCCGGCGCCGCCGTACTCGGTGGGGATGATAGTTCCCAGGATCCCCAGGGCGGCCAGCTTCTTCAGGGTCTCGGCCGGATATATCTCCTTTTCGTCCAGCTCCGCGGCCAGCGGGGCGATCTCCTTCTCGGCGAACTCCCGGATCATGTTCCGGATCATCACCTGTTCTTCGCTTAATTCCAGTTTCATGGGGTCCCAGAACAGATTTAAAATCATAAATCTTTCTATTCGGGACCCAGGTGGGGTGGAGGTCCCCATCTTGAGAAAGAAATATATCGGCCTATGGGCTATCCGAAGTCCGAATGTCTTCACAAAAGGGGTGCATCCAGGTATACACCGGATCGGGCAAGGGAAAGACCACCGCGTCGCTCGGCCTCGGGCTTAGGGCGCACGGCAACGGGATGAAGGTCTACATGATCCAGTTCATGAAAGGAA
>CBDVER010000396.1:0-2319 GCA_965373055.1 uncultured Thermoplasmata archaeon | reverse complement strand
GGATAGCTGCTCCCTGATTAGGTATCTGAGCTGATAAATTCATATCGACAGATCCCGAACCTCCTGGGCATCGACTGAGTCACATACTATAGAAAATTCTATTCATAAACTACCAGTCAACTGAATATTTTTAAAAAAAAAGGGGGGGACGAAACCCCCCCAACTATTTTCAAAATTCAAACCTTCCCCCTCTCACCCCATCACCTTTGCGATGTCCTGGACCTTTCCAAATAACAATTCGGATCAAGCCTGTCAGGAGATAAGAATATTTATTTAGTTGAGTAAACATTATAATAATAATGTCTCAACTTGTTGACAGGGTCCGGGAGATGTCGCTTCTAAAGGACATATATTCCCGGGAAGGTGCTCGGCTGTTCATCCTTTACGGAAGAAGGAGGACCGGAAAGTCAAGACTCCTTATGGAATCATTGAAGGGAGAGGTCGGTCTTTATTACATGGCAGTCGAAACCGCTCTTGAGGATAATCTATCAATCCTGTCAAAAAGGATGGGAGAGTTTCTGGGCGATGGGACGTTCCACAGGATAGAATTCGGAGGAATAGAGGAGATCCTAGATGAGTTCTCATCAAGAGCGCCGGCTGGGACGGTTCTTGTTATTGACGAATTCCCGTATCTCTTCAAATACAGACCTCATATATTATCCGAGATCCAGCGTGTTTGGGACCTTGTTCTTTCTGAAAGGGATATCAAGATAGTTCTTTGCGGGTCCTCCATCTCCATGATGGAGAACAAGGTGCTGTCAAGGTCCTCACCATTATATGGCAGAAGGGAAGGACAATGGAAGCTCATGCCTCTACCGATAGGAAATATCAAGGATTTCCTCCCCACATACGATCTTGAGGATATTTTCCGTACCTATTCTGTGTGTGATGGTATTCCCGAGTACCTTCTGAAATTCAGGAAGGACAGGGGATTTTTTTGGAACCTCGATAACAGGGTCCTCCGCAAGGGCGAATACCTGTCGGATGAGGGAAGGATACTGCTCCTTCAGGAGTTCTCCAACATATCGAACTATACCTACATCCTGGAGGCCGTATCATGCGGTATCGGAAGACAGAAAGAGATCTCCGACCGGACAGGGATGGACAAGGGCATGATCTCCAAGTATATCTCGAACTTGACCCTGGCCGGATTCCTGGAATATCAGATCCCATTCGGTACAAAAAAATGGAACAGGATGGGACGTTACATATTCTCGGATAACTACATGCAGTTCTACTTCCGCTTCATACAACCACAAAGGACGGAAATGGAACTTGACACTCTGGACTATAATATGATCAAGGAAGGGTTCGAGATGTCAATGGGAAGGATATTCGAAAAGGGGGTGATAGATCTGATGAAGAGGAGTGGAAGGTTCTCTCAGGTCTCGCCCTGGTGGTATAAAGAGGACGAACTGGATGTGGTTGCACTGGATAAAGGTGGTAAGGAGGTTCTCCTTGGCGATCTCAAATGGAGGAACAGGAGATATTCAGGAGATGACCTGGGGCGGTTCCTTGAAAGATGTGAAAAGGTTCCCGTGAACCGTAAAAAGGTTAAGTTCATACTGTCGAGGAACGGGTTCAGGAGCAATATACTGGGCGAGATGGAGGATAAGGGATTGCTTCATTTCCATCTGGATGATCTAAAAGCAGCTGTGAGTTCATCTAGCTTCGACCCCCGTCTCCATTTCGGGCCCCACCCTCCCGGAAACTGAAGCTTATCACAGGATCTTGGAGGCTTTCAAGGGTCTTGGGGCCTTGACCACCAGGAATCTCATTACTTTATCACCATTGTTCGCAACCTTGTGCAGGATATCGGCCGGGCTCTCGATGAGATGATCTGGACCAACCGATGCCGTTTCTTCTCCTACCGTTATCGTTGCCTCTCCCTCGAGTATGTAGAAGAAGACATCTACCGGTGTAATGTGAGGAAGAAGGCTCTCACCAGGTTTCAGTAAAATATGAACAGCCTGAGCAGTGTCCTTATCGTACAATGATCTGACATCGACCTTGTGGGCCGTCTCCTTCACATTCGCATCTTTCCAATCTTTGATCTTCATTTCATCATCTCTTCTTCTAGGAATAACTTTGAAACCATTGCCGTTCACCCCATCATCTTTGCGAGGTCCTCTTCAACCGTGCTGTTTGGCGAAAGCTGGAACTTCTCCACCAGGACGTCCAAGACCGCGGGGGACACGAAGGCGGGAAGCGTTGGGCCCAGATGGATGTTCTGGACGCCAAGGTGCAGGAGGGCGAGAAGGACCAGGACCGCCTTCTGCTCGGACCACGCGATGTTGTAGGAGATGGGAAGACCGTGGA
>CBDVER010000395.1:0-2322 GCA_965373055.1 uncultured Thermoplasmata archaeon | reverse complement strand
GAATATTGATAATGTTCTTTTTAACTATTATGTGAAATATGAACATGAATGTTCTTCTGAGGGGCAGGGATTTCAAGGGCCCACTTCAATATCCAAGTGGAGAATTTCGAACCCGGGATTCGAACCTGGGATATAGATATATATACTAATAAAGATACAGGTCACAAACAGAGGGTCATGGCTTAAATATCTGTAGTTGATACCGAAAATTATATGGATGTCCCCAAAACCCTGTTGTCCCATGGGGATCGTCAGTTTAAGAGTTGGTGAAGATGTCGGACACGACCTGGAAGAGGACCAAATACGCAGCCGAGATCGATGAGGAGGACTACAACACGGAGATGACCCTCTGCGGTTGGATCCAGAGTACCAAGAACCTTGGTAAGATGGCCTTCATCCACATCCGTGACAGGAGCGGCCTGGCACAGGTAACCGCCCTGAGCAAGACCATGGGTCCCGAGCTGTTCAAGGAGATAACCTCCATACCCAGGGAATCCGCCATATCCGTCAGAGGCGTTATCAAGCAGTCCCCTCAGGCCAGGGCGGGTTGGGAGATGATCCCATACTACGTCAAGGTGATGGGCGAAGCGAAGACACCCCTTCCGCTCGGCGTCGTGGACAAGGTGGATGCGGATATGGACACCAGGCTGGACAACAGGTTCCTGGACCTTAGAAAGCCCGAGATCCAGGCGATATTCAAGATAAGGTCCACGATCCTCTCGGCCACAAGGGATGTGCTGCTGGAGGAGGATTTCCTGGAGACACATACCCCCAAGATAGTCGCCGCCGCCACGGAGGGAGGAACGGCGCTGTTCAAGATGGAGTACTTCAACAGGCCCGCGTATCTGAACCAGTCCCCTCAGCTGTTCAAGCAGACCATGATGGCTACCGGCCTTGACAGGGTCTTCGAGATCGGGCCGGCCTTCAGGGCCGAGGAGCACGACACCGTCAGGCACCTCAACGAGTACACCTCCATAGATGTCGAGATGGCCTGGTCCGATGATGAGGATACCATGGAGATCCTGGAGAAGGTGATCCAGCGTGTATATACCGATGTCATAAATAACCGATACATGTGCCTTGAGGCGCTGGGGCAAACGCTGACGGTGCCTGAAAGGCCATTCCCCAGGGTCACCTACGGGGAGATCATCAAGAGGCTCCAGGAGGAAAAGCTCAAGGTCAGGGATGAAAAGAGCGGAAAAATGAGGGCCATCCAGTGGGGTGACGACATACCGACGGAGGGGTCCAGGATCATTGCGAAGGAGAGGCCATCCCTATATTTCATCACCGAATGGCCTGTGGACCTGAAACCCTTCTACATACAGCCACGGGATAAGGATTTCAGGATCTCCAAGGGCTTTGACCTGAACTACGGGGAGAAGGAGCTGGTATCAGGTGGGCAGAGGGTCCACGACCCAAAACTGCTCAAGGAGATGTTCGAGAGGAAAGGCCTCAATGTGGAGGATTTCCGCTTCTATTCCAAGGCATTCGAATATGGGATGCCACCCCATGCCGGATGGGGGTTGGGTGTTGAGAGATTGACCATGATAATCTCCGGCGCGTCGAACGTTCGGGAGGTCGTCCTATTCCCGAGGGACAAGCACCGACTCGTCCCGTGATGAAAGCCTATCATCGGCCTCAAATACAAGATCGAGCGCCTTTTGCAGATCTCCTGCGAAACATATCACTCCGTGACCTTCCCATATTATCGTATCATATCGTCCCGCCGCCTCGTTCGTGGCTTCAGCAAGTTCAGGTGAACCCGGCTCCAGTTCTCCAACCCACCCGAATCCATTTCTCTGGACCTCACCCTTTTTGATCCGGCCCATATTATCAAGATGACAGTGAATTATGCCCCTGGCGGTGCCGATCCTGTGGATCAGCAAGTGCGATCCGATCTCGCTTGTGGGTGGCCCCTCCCCCCAGACAAGGTCCAGGGAGCCTTTCGATATGCAATACGCCCCGACGTGGCTCCCGGGGTCCCTTGATATCTCACTCATTGTGGAACCCGAGCGGGTTATCAGCAGTATGCATCCGATGATATTCTCCACGGGGAGATCGTGGTGATACAGCCCACTGATAATCATACCGCCAATGTCGGGTCTTCCCAGGTTGATCGATATGTTTCCGAAGAACCCCTTTGCCCACCCTCTTGCCTCCAGCTCCCTGGCAGTATCGCAGATAGATCTGAGACCATCAAGGATGAACCTATCCATGAGTGGTAATTGCATTGAATGGATTTAACGATTTTTTCCACGGTATTTGGACAATATCAGAGTTTACGCCCTCAGTCCTGCGAGGGACCCTTGGCGATCTTCAGTC
>CBDVER010000394.1:0-2324 GCA_965373055.1 uncultured Thermoplasmata archaeon | reverse complement strand
GACATCATCATGACCATCTCCCTCTGGGCACCTATGGTGGATAGGGGAGAGCCGGAGGCGAAGCCTCCTATGGCCATCATCAGCCCGGGTACCGCGAAGAGGTAGATCAAAAGGATCAGGTCGCCGTAGCCTCCCAGAACGGGAAGCCAGTCCGCCTCGATACCGCTGATCTGTCCAAGCGGTATGAATAAAAGAAGCGCCAATGAAGCTATGAACGCCATGAGGGGTGCCCCGTTGAACGCCCAGGGAACTGCCCTTTCCGGAACGATATTATCCTTCTGGAAAAGCTTGGCCACATCCCAGAAAGGCTGCCTCAGCGGAGGTCCTATCCTGGCCTGGAGCCAGGCTGCGAACTTCCTGTCGACACCTTTCAGGAGGAGGGCGAGGATCAGACCAACTACCATCACAACAAGGCCGGCTCCCAGCCTTATCAGGATCTCCATCTCCTCGGTCATAGCTTGATCCCCCTCTGCTTCTTGATGGACATCTCATGCAGCGTCTTCCAGGTCAATATCTTCGAGCGTTTGGTATCCGCATCGACGACCGTCACCCTGTCCATGCATCCGATGCACGGATCTATGGATGCGATTATGATGGGTATATCCGCGATCTGCTCGCCGGGGAACATGGTGAGCCACGACATGATGTTGCCGTATGTGGGGACCCTGATCTTCCAGGAGTCCACCTCCATCTTGTTCTTTTTCAATCTGACGTAATGGATGTCCTCCCCCCTGGGGGCCTCGACCCTTGCCACGCTCTCCCCCTCGGCCATTCTAAGCTTGGCCATCAGGAGGGAGGACATGTTGGGTTCTGACGTTATCGGCCCGGAGGGCATGTTCTCCAGGCACCACTCCACCATACGGACGGCCTCGAAGACCTCATGAAGCCTCACCACGACCTGGGAGAATACGTCGCCCGTCGCCTTGTATCCTCCGAACTCCGGGGTCACCACGTGGAAATCGTCCATCATGTCGCCGTGGGCGGCATAGGGCCAGTCGAACCTGATATCCTTGGGTACGCCGGCAGCCCTTGTCAGGGGACCGCATGCACAGAGCTTCTGGGCGGTCTCATGCGTGAGTATCCCCACCTCCTTCACCCTGTGTACGATGGTGGGATCGGATGTGAATATATCCAGGACCGTATCCTCCAATCTCTGGTAGTTGCTGACCATCTTGAGGGATTTACGTATCCCCTCATCGGTAACATCCCTTCGAACACCGCCGGGTATGTAGTATGAATGGTTCACCCTGTTTCCGGTTATATACTCGAGGACGTCCTGGACCTGCTCGCGCATCTGCCAGGTGTAGTACAGTATCGAATCGAAGCCCAGCTCATGGCCGGCCACGCCGGCCCAGAGAAGATGTGAATGGATCCTCTCCAGCTCGGCGACGATCACCCTGAGGTAGTCCGCCCTCTCGGTTGGGACGATATCGGCCGCGTGTTCCACCGCCCGCGTGAATACGAACTGATGGGCTGCGGAGCATATCCCGCATACCCTCTCTGTCAGATGGAGTACCTGGAGGGGATTCCTCTTCATGCCCATGTATTCGATGCCCCTGTGATTGAAGCCGGGTTGTAGATCCACCTCAAGGATCCTCTCGCCCTGGAGTATGAACTTGAACATGGTGGGCTCCTTGAGCGCAGGATGGATGGGGCCGATGTTCAGTGGATAGGGTGGTGCCTGGGCCATCAGACATCACCTCCCTTCCTCTTCTTTTGCTTCTTGGGCCTGGTGCTGCCGATGGGCGGGCCCTCAGGGGGGAACGGCCTGTGATCCTCTATCGCATCGGTTCCATCTCCGCCTCCGGATGGGTCCTCATGTATCTTTCGAACGAGGTGCTCGGCACCCCACTCGTCCTTCCTCCAGGGGTAGACGCCAACGGGAACGGCGTGGGCAAGCCACATCCTCCTGTTGTCCTTTATCCCGTCTATCTGAACGCCCAGGAACTCCTGTTTCTCCCTCTCTGTCGTGGTTACCGAGGGGAACACGTCGCTGAGGGTTGAGATATGGGGGTCCTCCTTGGATGTCCTGGTCCCAAGCGTCACCGTGATCTCGTGGCCGTGGCTCTTCGAATAAAGGCCGAAATGGAACAGGATCTCGATCTCGTCCCCGATATCGGACCCTGATGCCACAGTATGGTGGATGAACTCGTCGCCTGGCTCGAGGGACTGAAGGTGTCTGGCCGCCTCCACGAACCTGTGCTTTTTGACCCTCACGAACACCTGCTCGTACCTGGTCCTCTTCACGCCGTTCTCGTAAGCCTTCACGTATCCATCGAACATATCATCGCCGAACATATCCTTGAACGATCCGACGACCTGCT
>CBDVER010000393.1:0-2328 GCA_965373055.1 uncultured Thermoplasmata archaeon | reverse complement strand
GGCGCCTCCCCCTAGCGCAAGCCCCAGGCTAACCATTGTTATCACCCGATCTGACGATCATCTTGAGCATCCTGTCAGCCGCCCTGTTAACACCCGACAGCATGATGCCGCAGAACCACAGGTAGTTCATGAGGACCACCATTGTAACCACGATGTACATGGAACCTACGGGAAGCAGGTTCACATCGGGATATGTGATCCTTGAATAGACCACAACGATCCCGGCCATGATCATGGGAAGGAGGCTAAGCGCCAGGAAGAACCTGGCAGGCTGATACATCCTCATCAGCCTCATCGCCTTGCCCAGTACGGAGAGGCCGTGGTAGAAGGACCCATGTGTGGAGGTATCCAGCTCCTCGTAGGATGCGGGTATGCCCACCTCCTTCCACCTGTACCCATCCTTGTCGGCAAGCGTTATCATCTCAGACTCGACGGCGAAGCCGGTCTCCATGGCGGATGAAAAGGAGTCGAAGGTCCTTCTGTGCAGTGCCCTGTACCCGGATTGCGAGTCCTTGATCTGCCTGGAAAGGGACATGGACGTGGCCGTTGAGAGGACCCAGTTTCCCATGATACGGTGGAACGGCATCTCCTTTAGCCCCTTCTCGTGATGCCATCTGGAGCCAATGGTGATATCCGCCTTTCCCTTGAGGATGGGCTCTATCAACGTGGGTATGGCACATGGATCGTGCTGTCCGTCGCCGTCAAGGAGGACCAGGATATCAACATCCGAATCACGGGCCCATCGAAGTGCTGTGGCTATACCCTCACCCTTTCCCCTGCTCTCCTTGTGGGAGATCACCTCCGCGCCAGCCATCCTTGCAAGAAGTCCGGTCCTGTCCCTGGACCCGTCGTCGACCACCAGGACCTTGTCAACGTGTTCCCTTGCAAGAAGTACCACGGATGAGATCGCCTTCTGCTCGTTCCAGGCGGGTATGGCGGCTGCGACCTTCACTGCTCAACCCTCCCGAAATCATCCTCGTACCTGACGATATCATCCTCCTCAAGGTACTTTCCGATCTGAACCTCAACGATGGCCAAAAGCTCCTCGGTATTATTTGCCAGCCGGTGCTTCTGACTCTTGCCAACGTATATGACCTTTCCCACGTCGTAGGTCTTCTCGGCGCCGTCCAGGGTGACGGTAGCTTTTCCCTCCACGACCATCCACCTCTCAATTCGGTGTTCGTGAGATTGATATGACAGCCTGCGGAAGGGCTCCACCTCGATCCTCTTCACCTTGTGGTCCCTGCCCTCGTAGATCACCTTGTACCGGCCCCAGGGCCTATCCTCCCATTCCATATCACTCTCCCTCCTTTTTCATCCATTTGACGGTAGCCTCGAGCCTTTCGAAAAGGATCCGAAGTGAATTGAGCATCAATCCGGCAGTAAGGAAAAAACCTCCCACCATGACGAGCATAACGGTCAGGAATGCCGATATGTAATCGAGCTGATTTTCCGTGTAAAAATAACCTATGGTGTAGAATCCTGTAATGAGGGAAGACAGGAGTATCAACATGCCGATGCCCCCGTAGAACTTCAGGGGGTGTGTCATCCTGATGTGGCTCAAAAGCTCCATCGGACCCATGGATGGAAGCCATTTAACCACCCTCTTCTTCCTCTTGGACGGCGCGGATATCTTCCCCTTGATCTTCTGGTAGTCAAGCCTGTTCTTCTTCATCATCTCGAACAGTGCATCCTCCAGGTTTCCGGTGATGGAGATCTTATTTATCAGCTTCCTGTCAACGGCCCAGCATCCAACCGTGTCCTCACCCTTGTCCGGGATGATATATGCGGATGCGAAATCGTCCCCTTTATCCTTCACGGTATCAAGGAGGTGAAGGGCATCATCTGCCGTATTCCCCCCCATCACATCCAGAATGAGAAACAGGTCGGTATTGGACCTCTTTCCGATATCAAGGGCCTTTCCTATCACCTCGCCCCTGTCAACCCTGTGGGGATAGCTGATGACCCTTGCGCCCGCCCTGGAGGCGAGTTTGACGGTCCTGTCAGTGGAGCCGTTATCTATCACGACGATCTCAGTCCTGAAACCCTTTTGCGCAAGGGTTCGAAGCAGAAGAACGGTGGAAGCTATCGTTATCTCCCTCTGTCTGGACAGGACCGCGATCGTTAAGCTCTTACCTTCCGCCATTTAAAACCTCATCAGCAAAGCAAGGATCTCCATGGGTTGAGATCATCCAAATCATCGGTTCAATGGAGATATATGTATAAATACCTGATTCCGGAACGATCAGGCTTCGAAATATTCAGCCTAACTTTGACATATGAGTAATAATTATGTATCAAAGTGAGGCCTCTCCCAACATTGACCGG